>DATLRG010000088.1:0-7514 GCA_035534795.1 Chloroflexota bacterium | reverse complement strand
GATGGTGTGTGTAAATGCAGTGGTCCGGCGGGGCCACTGCATTTACACACACCATCCACCAGTTCCTACGAAACACTAGATCATCGGTGAGGAGAAAGTGCGATGCCTCGGATCCCCTGCATGGACGCCGCGGTCCAGATTCTCGAAGACGAAGGAGTGGATCACGTCTTCGGTATCCCCGGTTCCAACGTCAATGCGTTCTACGCCGCGTTGGCCAAATCGACGAAGATTCGGCACATCATCGCTCGCCACGAGGAGGGAGCCTCGCACGCGGCCGAGGGCTGGGCGCGGGCCAGCGGGAAGGTTGGCGTCTGCGTCGGCACGTCCGGTCCGGCCGGCACGAACTTCATCACCGGTCTCTACAATGCTCAAGCCGACTCGATTCCGCTGATCGCGCTCACCGGCCAGCACGTCCGGGCGATGCAAGGCAAAGAGGGCTTCCAGGCGATGGACATCACCGAGGTCGCCCGGCCGGTGTGCAAGAAGACCTTCTACGTGCGTGAATCGGCAAACGTTCCCTGGATTTTCCGCGAGGCGTTTCGGATCGCCCGCGAGGGGCGCCCCGGTCCGGTGCTGATCGACCTCCCGATCGACGTCCAGCGGGGCGAGGTCGAGTACGACGCGTCGATCGACGCGCCACTGGCCATCCTGAAGCCCGCACCCGACCGGCGGAAAATCCGTCGAGCGGTCGAGCTGCTCCTCGCCGCGGAACGCCCGATCATCCTGATGGGTGGCGGCGTCCTCATCTCGGGTGGCTCCGAGGAGCTGGTGCAGTTGGCGGAGCATCTGCAAGCGCCGGTCGTCACGACCAGCATGGCGAAGGGGGGGATCCCAGCCAATCACCCCCTCTACGCGGGTGAAGTCGGCATTCAGTGCAACACGCTCGCGGGGAACCGGGTGTTCCTCGAATCCGATCTCGTGCTCGGCGTCGGCTGCCGCTTCGCGGACCGCCATACCGGTAGCCTGGACGTCTACACCCGTGGGCGGAAGTTCATTCACGTCGACATCGAGCCGACGCAGATCAGCCGGATCTTCCCGGCCGATCTCGGCATCGTCGCCGACGCGCGCCTCGCGCTGCAGGCACTGCTCGACGAGGCTCGGGCGCTAACCCCACGGCGCCAGCCGGACGATTACGTCCGACGGATCCCGTCGTTGCGCCACGAGCTGGCGCGGCGGCTGGACTTCGACGACGTGCCGATCAAGCCGGGTCGGGTGTTCAAGGAGATCAACGAGTTCTTCGACGCGGAGACGATCTTCGTCACCTGCATTGGCAACAACCAGATCTGGTCCGGTCAGCTGCAGGAGATTCAGAAGCCGGGGCACTACCTGCTCGCCGGTGGAGCGGGCCCGCTCGGCTGGGACCTGCCGGCCGCCCTCGGGGCGAAGCTCGCGCGTCCGAAGAATACGGTCGTCAACATCACGGGCGATTTTGGCATCCAGTTCTGCATCGAAGAGCTGGCGATGGCCGCGCAGCACGACATCCCGGTCCTCGTCGTGATCGTCAACAACGGGAACATGAGCCTGATTCGGCAGAATCAGAAGTATGCCTACAATGGCCTTCGTCTCGGTATCGACCTGAGCTACGGCGAGGAGAATAGCTATCTCGATTTCGTCCAGCTTGCCCACGCCTACGGGCTGTATGGCGAGCGCGTCGCGCGACCGGACGCCATCCAGGGGGCCTTCCAACGTGGGCTGGACTCTGGAAAGACGGCGCTGATCGACATCATCATCGAGCGCGACGCCGACGTCTCGATGGGAAATTCGCTCGACGCGATCCGTGAGTTCGAGCCCTTGCCGCAGCTCGTGCCCGCGCTCAGGTAAAGCATACCGGGGAGGACGGGGCAGGGCTGGCGCGGCCAGCCCTGCCCCGTCCTCCCCGGTATCCCCGTGAAACCCTGCGCGCCTCACCACGACCATGTTATAGTACGCTCGCCAGACGGCCGCGTCCCATCGAGTGCTTGGTGTCTTGATCAGCCGGCGAGTGCGCGGTTGTCTTTATCACCGGGCGAGCGCGAGGTGTCTCTATCGGCAAAGCGATCAACAGAGCAACCAAGGACTCGGTGCGATCCTGGGGCGTGCGCGACCTCGCGGTCATCGTCGGGCTGGTGGTCGTCGACGTGTTACTGTTCTGGCCAGTGATCTTCGAGGGGCAGTTCGTGCCCCGCGGCGGTGGCGACCTCGTCTCGTTCCTCTATCCGCGCTACGCCTTCGTCGCGCAGGCGGTTCGGCACGGTACCCTGCCGCTCTGGGACCCGTACCTCTATGGTGGCCAGCCGTACCTGGCCGACGTTCAGAGCGGTCTGCTCTACCCGATCAACCTGCTCGCGTTCGCCGCGTTCCACGTCTTCGATTACCACAAGCTCGAGCTGCTGGCGATTGGCCACTACGCGCTGGCGGGAATCTTCGCCTACATCCTCGGGCGGCAGCTCCGCCTGGGACGGTTCGGAGCGCTGACGGCGGCGGTCACCTGGGAGGCGAGCGGGTTCCTGGTCGCCCAGCTCGGCCACTACAACCTGATCGCCGTCGTCGTCTGGGTGCCGCTGGTGCTGGCGCTGCTGCAACCGGCCCTCGAAGGCGGCTCGCTCGCCTGGGTAGCCGGGGCGGCGATGGCGCTGGCGGTCTCGACGTACGCCGGCCATACGCAGATGTCTTTGTACGCCGGGCTGATGATCGCGATCTACGTCGCGGGGTACGTGCTGTGGGGAGGCGCTCAGGCGCGGGTGCGCGGAGAACGTCTGGACCACGAAGATCTCGAAACGCCGCGAAAAGCCGCGAAAAATGATGCGCGGAGGCCGTACCCTTTTCGCGACCTTTTCGCGCGGTTTCGTGATCTTCGTGGTCCAGACGTCGTGCGCGCCGTTCGTCGTCCGGACGCCCTCCGCGCGAGTGATGGTCCGCGCGTTCCGTTCTGGCTCGCGCCGCTCCGCGCGCTGGTGGTGCTGGCGGTGTGGACGGGGCTGCTCTGCGTGGTCCAGCTCTGGCCCGGCTACCAGCTCACCGAGCAGTCGGTGCGCGCCGACATCACCTACGCCGACGCGACGCAGTTCGCCTTCCTGCCGCAGAAGCTGATCCTGTTCCTGGTGCCCCACTTTTACGGGCAGACCCCGGACCAATACTGGGGACCACCGAGCCTGACCGAGAACTACCTCTACGTCGGCATCGTGCCACTGGCCCTTGCCCTGCTGGCGCTGCTCTGCCTGCGCGACTGGCGCGTGCGCACCTTCGGGGTGATCGCCGTGCTGGGGCTGCTGCTGTCGTTCGCCGATTGGACGCCCTTGCACGGCTGGATGTTCGCGCTCGTGCCGGGCTTCGACAAAGTGCGCGCACCCGGCCGATTTCTCTTCTTCGTGGACCTGGGTATCGCCATGCTGGCCGGCCTCGGCGCCGACGTGCTCTCGCGGCCACTCGCCGCCTACCGCCGTCCGCTGTTTCGATTGTTTCTGGCCGGCTGGGCCGTTTTCGCGGCGGGTCTGCTGCTCGTGGCCGCGCCGCTCGTCTACCTCCGGCTCTTCGTGAACCAGGCGCAGAACGCCGCGCTGGTGCAGCAGATCGACATCTCCACGAGCAGCTTCGCACTGACCCTGCTCTACGTCCTGGCGACACTGGCCTTCCTGGCGGCGTACCGGTATCGCTGGATTCGCGGATTGGCCGTGCCGGTCGTGGCTATCGGCCTGATCCTGGTCGACCTGGTTGGCAACAACGCCGTGGTCAACCCAACGCCAGACGACCCGACCGCTGGCTTCCAGCACCCCGCGGTTGTCGATTTCCTGAGCAAGAACCTGGGGGATGCACGCATCGACACGGTCACCGGCGTCGAGGACATCTGGCAGCCGGACGCCGCCGCGCTCTATGGCTTTCGTAGCCTTTGGGGACTGTACGATCCGCTGACACTCACCGATTATTACTGGCTCTGGAAGATCCACGTGCCCGGGCGCAGCTCACGTCTCTACGACCTGCTGGGCGCCCGCTACCTGCTCGGCCACAAGAACGTCGTCCTGGACACGAGCAAGTTTCGTCTAGCGTTTTCTGGCGACCCTCAAATCAACGTCTACGAAGACCCCCGTGCGCTGCCGCGCGCGTTCTTCGTGGACCGGAGCGTGGTCGCGCCGAGCCACGACGCCGCGCTGGCGGCGATCAAGGCGAAGGACTTCGATCCCGGGCAGGAGGTCGTTCTGGAGAGCGGCACGCCAACCAACGGGCCCGCGGCCGACGCGGTGCCCGCGCAGTTCGTCGTCGACGGACCGAACTCGGTGATCGTTCGAGTCACCGCGCCGCGCGGCGGCTACCTGGTGCTGGCGGACCCGTACTATGGTGGCTGGCAGGCCACGGTCGATGGAAAATCGGCGCCACTGCTCCGCGCCGACTGGACCTTCCGGGCCGTGCCGGTCGGCCCCGGCCAGCACGAGATCGCCTTCCGCTTTCGCCCGCGCTCGCTGATCGTCGCGGGCGGGATCTCGGCTCTCGCTTGGGTCCTGGCGTTGGCGGCGGTCATCTGGGGTGTGCGATCTGTCGCGAAAAAGGCTGGTAAGACGGTGTGAGGGGTTTTCGGAAAGACCGAAAGCATGCGACCGCTGTGATGTACCGGTGGACCAGTTTTACAATGAGACATGCTCTACCTAACGCTCGGCAAACCGCTTGAGGGGGCGTATAGGATGGGAGTAGTAAGCGGCCGCCTTGCGTTGACGTTGGTAAACGAGTAGGGCGACGGCGGCGGCAGGATCGAAGATCGGCAGAGGCAGGACAGTGCGCAAGAGCGAACAAACCTCCACGCGGCTCAGTCCTGTGACCTTTGGAGGGGAGCTGCGTGAGGTCGGGGGGATCCTTCCGGTCGATCCGTACGACGGGCGAGGCCTCGCTCGGTCGCTGCACGGCCCCCTCTCTCTCGCGCGTTCAGCCGTTGGTGCCGCGGACGTCGCCTCGGGCACACGCTCCTGGATGTATTTCTGGCAGTTGTCATAGACCGGACCGATGGGAAGCAGCAACCCACTCGCGGAGACTGCCACAATCGGACCATTAAACCGCATCCACAAGCGACGGGTCAGGCCGATGACCAGAATCCCCAGGGCCTGCCCCACGCGCACGTTCTCGTTGAGTGGATCGCCAGGACGCGGGGCAACTACGATCTCGAGTGTGCTCTTGTCGAGTATGCGCAGAGAGCCGCGCGATCCGATCAGCGGAGACGCCCAGACGTTTCCGTCCTCGCCGACCGAGCCGACGATTGCCAGTTGCTGGTCGTCCAGAAACTCCCGAGCGCCCGGGGGGATGGTCATACGAACGCCCCGACCCACCCGGCGAGCCATCTCCTCCACACCGGCCGGGGCGTGCGCGCTATTCGCCTCGCTCAATCTGCGGCCGTGCGTGGTTCATCGGGCCGATGACGACGAATGGGTCATCTCTCTGGTGGCTGCGGGCCTCGGCGTCGCGATCCGGCCGGCGTGACGCGAAACGCCGGGCGTCGCCTACGTTCCGATTGCCGATCTGACCCAGTGGCGGACGATCGGCCTGGTCCGGCGGGACCAGGGGGCACCGCGACATCTGCCGGCGTTTCGCGGGTTCGCGCGCAGCCACGACTGGAATGTGTGAGCTGACCAACGAGAGGATGGTCGCGCGGGCGCTAGAGCCCGCCGCATCGACATGGAGCAACCACATGACGGACCATGTGGCATCGCGATGAGGTCACTCTGCTCGTTCATGTCCACACGTACACGCGGCACGGAACCCTTGACACGGACTCTTTGCCGGCTATATAATAGCCAGCAACGAGGGATGACGATGAAGGTACTGGAAGGGACCGTCGGCTACGCCCTGGTTGGCGTGGGCCGAGCGCACCGCAACCGCGCCGGGGAGGGCCTCGCCCGCATCGGACTATTCGTGGGACAGGAGTGGATCCTCCTGCGCCTGCGCGACCACGAAGGAATGACTCCTACCGAGCTGGCTGAGGCCTGCTCGGTGGAAGGTCCGACGATAAGCAAAGCCCTGCGGCGACTGGAAAAGGGCGGATTGGTCGAGCGCCAGGAAGACCTAATCGACGCGCGGATCACCCGCGTCTTCCTGACCGAACGGGGGCAGGCCGCGTGCGCAGCGGTGGACGAGGTCTGGTCCGACCTCGAGAAGCAGACCGTTGCTCACCTGTCCGTGGAGGAGCGCCTCTTGCTCCGACGCCTCCTCCTCCAGGTGCAACGCAACCTCGAGTGATCGGGTGTGTTCTTTTGCGCAATTACTTAGCCGGCTATCTATGGAAGGGAGGCACCATCTCATGCACACGCACTCAGCCAGTCAGCCAGGACCAGATGAGGCCGGGCAACCGGGCGCGGTCGCCCGGGGAAGGCTGCCGCGGGCAGCCGGGGTGACGGCCGGCGCGGCGTGGCCGATCGACCTGCTCGTCTACGCCATCGCCGCCGCGCTTTGGGGTGTGCCCGGAGAGTTTTCGTTCTTCAACCCGCTCACCATCGTCGTGATGGTAGCCGGCGGGGTCGCGATCGCCGCGGTCGGGTTGGCAGTGCTGGCCCGCCTCACGCGACGCCCCGTGCCCATTTTCGTGGCCGTGGCCGGAGTGGTCACGCTGCTCTCCTTGGGGTTGCCATTTCAGGCGATGGCTGGGATGATGCCCGGGGTGCCGGCGGCGACCACCGCGACGGGCGTCACGATGATCGTCTTGCACCTGCTCACTGGCGGGATCATCGCCGGCGGATTGCCCGCACTGGCGCGGCGCTAACGGGCGATGACGAACGCGCCGGTCCACTCTCGGTCCAGCCGCGGTGATGCTCGCGCCCCGTGGCGCGAGTATCGCCGCCACAAAGCCAATCTCACGACATCGACACGAGATTCAAACGAGAATCACCATGAGCCACTTTACGCCAAGCGAACTCGCCTACCTTCAGGGGAAGCCACACCTCGGGCGGCTGGCCACCGTCGGTCCGGACGGCACTCCGCACGTCACGCCCGTCGGCTGGTCTTACAATCCGGACCCTGGGACCATCGACGTCGGTAGGTACAACCTGGCCCGGACCAAGAAGTTCCGCGACGTCGCCCGCGCGGGGCGCGCGGCGATCGTCGTCGACGACGTGCCGCCAACCCTGGCAACCGCGGGGCATCGAGGTCCGCGGGGAGGCCGAGGCGATCGTGGGCCCACCGGCGCTGGTTCGGCTTCACCCGCGCGCATCGTCTCCTGGGGCTCGAGAGCACCGGCCGCGGCGAGCAACACGCGCGGGACGTCGCCGGAGATCGCTGAGGCCCGCGGGGCACGCCCCATCCCCAGCAGGAGTAAACCTTGGAAGCCACGCGTTCCAAAACTCCAACCCTGATCTTGCTGGCCGCAGTTCAGTTGATGGGCGTGCTCGACTTCGCCATCGTGAACGTCGCCCTGCTCGCCTACTACTCGCATCGCCAACACACGCTCAAACGACTTGCTGAGCGCCAAGAGTAGCATGTCTCGTTGTAAAACTCGTGCATAATCCAGGGAGGTATTCGGGAGTGGGTAGGTGAAAACTGGCCCGGTGGGCCAGTTTTCACCT
>DATLRG010000087.1:0-4528 GCA_035534795.1 Chloroflexota bacterium | reverse complement strand
GACTCGGCGAAGCGCTTCGGGTCACGCAGTGGCTCGATCATCGGGCCGTAAAGGACGTACTCCACGTCGACGCGTCGGCGCGTGCCATCCGCGAAGGCGACGTCCAGAACGTAGGGTCTGACGACCGAAACGCCGACAACTGTTTCCATCAGGTGCGCCTCATTCATCCCGCGCGCGGCTTGTACGGCAACCGCTCGACTTTGAGTCCGGCGACCTGATCGAACTCGGGATCCTTGTGAACCAGCATTGCATCGCGCAGGATCGCGAGCGAGGCGATCCAGGCGTCGGCCACCGAGAGCGAGTACGCCGCCTTCACCCGCGCCGCTTCGCGACGCCACTCGGGGGTCGATTCCTCCACGCTCACCGGCCAGTTTTCCACCAGGAGCGCGATTCGCTCCGCTTCTCGAAGTGGCAAGCGGCGCTGGAGCCAGTACTCGATCTCCATCAGGCTCATGAACGGCACGAAGACCGTCGCCGAGGCATCCGGAGATCTCCCCCGAGCGCTGTCGAGGACTTCGAGAACCCGATCGGCACCATCTTCCTGATCCAGAACACACAGAATCGCCGAGGTATCCATGACGTGGCCCGACATTCAGTCTTCCCGCTCCGCGGCTCGCTCCCGGGCGCGCTCTTCCTCGCGGTCCAGCAGAAAATCCCGCAGCGTCACTCTTCCCTTGAGAATCCCCAACGACGCCCTGACCGGATCCGCCGGAAGTGGGTACACGACAATCACGCCGTCGCGGAGTTCCCAATCGAGAGTGTCCCGGGGGCCGATTCCCAGCGCCTCGCGGATTTCCCGCGGAACGACGGTCTGTCCTCTTACCGAAACCTTGGTTCGCATACTACGTCCTCTCTAACAAGATGCAGAATGCATCTGCAAGACAATTATACTGACGCTCGTACTGACGGTCGCGGTGAGAGGTAACGCGCCATCCGCGGGGCCGATGCACCGCGGTGGACATCCTTTGCGTTTTGCGTTTCGCGCGTCCCGAACCTCAGGCATAGCCCAGCTCGGCCAACAACTGATTCATCCGCGCGACGGCCGCGTCGCGCTCGCGCTCCAGCTCGCGCAGCCGCGCCAGCGCCGCGCCGACGTCGATCCGCTCCTCTTCGACCGTCGTGTCGACGTAGCGACTGATGTTCAGGTTGAAGTCGTTCGCCTCGACCTCGGCGAGGTCGGCGACGTGGGCGAAGCGCGGCACGTCCTCGAACGCGCGGTACGCCGCGACGATTTTCTGGATGTGCCCGGCGTCCAGGTGGTTCTTCGCCTTACCGACCCGGAAGTAGCCCGCCTGCGCCGCGTCGACGAAGAGGACCTTCCCCTTGCGCTCGGGTCGCTTGGCCCGGTTCAGCACGCAGATCGCGACCGGGATGCTCGCGCCGTAGAACAGGTTCGGCGTCAGTCCGACGATCGCCTCGAACAGGTCCGCCCGGACGATGCCGGTCCGAATCACGGCCTCGGCGCCGCCGCGGAACAGCACGCCGTGCGGCATCACCACGCCGATCATGCCGGTCGGCCGCGTCGTCGCGATCATGTGGAGCAAGAACGCGAGGTCGCCCTTGGTGCGCGGTGGGATCGCCCCGAACCGGTCGAAGCGGTGATGCGGATCGCTCGGCGCGAACTCGTAGCCCCACTCCTTCAGACTGAACGGCGGATTCGCGATCACTCGATCGTAGGCGAGCAGGCGCCCCCGCTCGTCGACCAGGCGCGGCTCGGCGATCGTGTCACCCCCTTCGATCCGCGCCGAGCGCAGCCCGTGCAGCAGCAGGTCGAGCTTGCCGATGCCCAGCGTGCTCAGGTTTTTCTCCTGGCCGTGCAGCACCAGATTCACCGGATCGCCGCCGTGGTCGCGCACGTGCAGCGCGGTGTAGATCAGCATGCCGCCCGACCCCGCGGTCGGGTCGCAGATCCACATCTTCTCCTTTGGATCGAGCAACTCGACCAGCAGGCGCACCACCGAGCGCGGCGTGTAGAACTCGCCACCCTTCTTCCCGGCGTCGTCGGCAAACTGGTTGATCAGGTACTCGTACGCGTCGCCGAGGACGTTTGGTCTCTCCAGATTGCCGTCGCGCAGGTTCAGATCGCCGAAGTGAACGAGCAGACTGCGGATGATCCGATCGCGATTGGTCGGACTGCCGAGCTTGCTGTCGTCGTTCCAGTTCGTCACCTTGAGAATGCCGTCGAGCCGGGGGGCGTTCGCCGCCTCGATCTCGATGCTCGCCCGATTGAGCACCTCGCCCAGGCCCATCCCCGCCGCGACGATCGCCGGCCAGCGACAGTCTCGCGGCACGAAGAACTCGTGCTCGTCCGGATCGTTCTCCGCGGTGTCGGGATCGACCCCATCCGCGACGGCCTTCTCCGCCTCTTCCTGAAAGCGGTCGGACAAGCGCTTCAGGAAGAGCAGCGAGAAGATGTAGTACCGGTAGTCGGCCGAGTCGATCTGGCCGCGCAGGATGTCCGCGGCGCGCCAGAGCTTCGCTTCGAGCTCGTTCTGCGTTAGCGCCATGCGCTTACCTCTTCGTCGTTGGCGGTGTGACGCAGCCGATCGATCACGACCTCGCGGAATACGGCGCGCCGGCGCTGGGCGGCTTCGGTCGCCGTGGCGTAGGCGCGCTCGGAGACCTCGACCAGGTCGGCGATTCGATAAAGTTCGGCCGCTTCGGGCAGTGGGAGCTCGATTTCAGCCAGGCTCGCCGCCGACAGGAAGAGCAGTGTCGTGCTTCCCTTCATCTGCCCGAGCACCCGTCGCCGCCCGAAAGTCGACGTCAGGAACCACCAGAGATAGTTCCCCAGGTCCGGCTCCTCTGCACGTACGACGAGCAGCGTGGCGTCGGCAATCGCCCGCGCGATTGACGACGGTACCAGGGCCGCCTTGACGACGGTCGAGCGCGCGCTCACCAGAACGTCTTCCGGTCTGAGCACGTGTTTTTCGGTCTTGACGTTCCGCGCGAGATCGACGGTCCTCAGCCACTCCAGCACCAAACGGTCGTCCTGAACGTCGCCCACGCCGACGGCCTGGACCTGCCAGTCTCCGTGTCGCGCACCCTCGCAGGGGCGCCGGGGATCCCGGTCACCGCCGGTGACGCTCATTCCCTGGGTAATTGTTGCGACCTCGCCGAGTCGGACGAGCCTGGTCATCTGCCCTGCTTCCTTCGCCCTTCAGAGTATCACGTCCCACCACGTTCGTCAATCTATTCAGCGTAATACTATATTGAAACAGTCTGAAAGTCACTACTCTTTGGGACGGTTCCCCCGCGCGTAGGAAATCCGTAGACCAGCCACACAACCCATCGCGGACACTCGACAGCGTTCAACCGCCATCGTACACTATGCACCGGCTGGATTGGAGAGGACTCTTCTCTCGTGAACTTTTCCGGATTCGTCCGTCACCGTACCACGATCATCCCCGTTCCTGGCTTTGCCACCAGACCTCCCCTGCTCCTCACGATCGTTCTCTGTGTTGTTGCTACCCTGACTGCCTGTTCCGCACCCCCATCCGTTCCACCTACTCCTCTACCCGCGACCGTACCCGCCGATCCAGCCACGGCGACGCCGCTACCGCCGACGGCGACGCTGTCGCCGACCGCGACGCTGTCGCCGGAACCGTCACCCACCTCGACCGCAACCAGCACGCCATCTCCAACGCCGTTCTCTGGCTCGCCCACGGCAACGCCAACACCCTTCAAGTCGGTCGGGGCGATCGGCGTGATGATCGACAACGACCCGAACGCGCGGCCCCAGACCGGCCTGAACGCGGCCAACGTCGTCTACGAGATCGTCGCCGAGTTCAATCTGACCAGATTCCTGGCGATCTACTTCGTCGACGTGCCGACGACCGTCGGCTCGATCCGCTCGATCCGCCCGTATTTCGCGACGGCCATGACCGAGTACGGCGGCGGCCTCGTCCACTGCCTCGACGTGCCGGGCGTTGCCCAGGTCCTCGACCAGGGCAACGTCTTCAATTTCGATCTCTGCCGGGGGTACGGTGAAGAAGGCGCTTTCCGGGTCTCGAACCGCGTGGCGCCATTCAACCTCTACGTGAACGCGTCGCTGCTCGAAGGCGAGCTTCGCCAGCGCCCGCCGCGCCCTGCCGCTGCGCTGCTCCCGCGCCAGGCGCTTCCTGGCGGCGCGACCGACGCGACGGGCGTCTCGATCGTCTACCCCTACGATCCCGCGGTGTACGAGCACACCGTCGACTGGACCTGGAACGGCCACGTCTACGAACGCGCCCAGGACGGCGCGGCCCACCGCGAAGCGAATGGCAGCGTCGTGACGACCGACGTGATCGTCGTCCAGCGCGCCACGACGCTGCCGACGAGCTTTTTCGGCGACGCGGGCTATCACATCGTGGATCTGATCGGCAGCGGCGACGCGATCGTCCTCGCCGGCGGGAAGAGCCTGGCGGCGCGCTGGAAACGCACGTCCATCGCGCAGCCGACCGTCTTCACCACCTCGGCAGGCCAGGTGCTCCGTCTGCCACCCGGGCGGATCTTCTTCGAGGTCGTTCCGAGTAATGCAGCAGTTGAC
>DATLRG010000086.1:0-3496 GCA_035534795.1 Chloroflexota bacterium | reverse complement strand
GTACGAATGCCTGCCAGCAGGTTGTCGTCGACGACTTCGCGTTTGCTGGCTGCTCGCTCGTCGAGGTTGAGGACCTCGACCAAGTCGGCCCGCTCGCCGGTCAGCTCCTGGTAGCCGACGGCGTAGACGTGCAACTGATCACGGGTGATGTCCTCGGCCTGCACCCGGTCGCTGGACTTGAAGTCGACGATCGACGTCTCATTGGTGTCCAGGCGGCGGATCAGGTCAATGCGGCCGTCGACGGTGATCCCTGGGGCCACGTGTACCTGGACCTGCTGCTCGGAGTACCGGGTCTGGGGTAGCCGGGAACGGTTCTCGTCGAGGTAGCGCACGACGGCCTGGATGGCGGAGCGGCGTAGCTGATCGTGCAGCGCCGGGTAGGCGAATGGCGCACTGAGGTGGCGGTCAACCAGCTCCTCGGCCTCCTGGTCGGAGACGATGTCGCCGCTGATCGCCCGCTTGTGGATCTCTGCCATCACGTCGTGCACGGACTTGCCGTAGCCCAGCGCCTCGTGGATGGGCGGGTTGAACCCGTACATGAACCGGAGCTTGAACTGGTAGGGGCACTCGAAGAAGTACTTCAGATCGCTGAAGCTGAGCGTGACCTCGGGGATCGCGTGCCGGGCCCGCGGCTCACGTCGCGACGCCTGCGGCGGGACCGCCGAGGTGAGCAGGTAGGGGTTGCGGGTGGCGGCTTCGAAGAACGCCGACCTCGCCGCGTACCGGGTTGAGCTGCCCGGAGAGTAGCTGAGCGCGAGGTACTTCTGCGCCCGGGTCACCGCCACGTAGAACAGTCGGACCTCGTCGTCCAGCGTGCCGCGATACCGGTCCGCGTCGGGTACAGCCTCCTTGGGGATCACGTGAAAGACGTTGAGGCCGCCTTGCCGCGACGAAGGGAACCGGTTCTTGCGCAGCGCAGGGACGAACACCGCGGGCCACTGCATGCCCTTGGCCTGATGGACGGTCGAAATCGTGACCGCGTCGGGGGCGGCGTACCCGACATCGGCGTCGCTCTCCTCGTAGTAGCCGGGCGCGTGGTACCTGAGCCAGCCGGCGAAGGCGGGATACTTCTGCCCGGGATCGGACCGGAAGTTGATCTGCTCGAAGTCGGAGATCGCCTGGCTGAACTTGCCGAGGTTGTAGAAGACCAGCTCGCCTCGGGTGGTGGTGCCGTCAGCAGAAGGCACCGTCTCCTCCCGGACCCGCAGTTCCTCCAGGAAGTCCAGGTAGACCCGCTGGATGTTGTGGACGCCCCAGGGCTCGCCTGGCTTCCAGACTTTGGCCCGGTCCAGCACCGGCATGGCCCGGCTCAGATCCGCCCGGCTGACGCCGACACCGGCGGCGAGCCACGCGGAGACCACCTCATCGGCGGCGGCCTCGCTGGCGACGTAACGGAAGCAGGCCACGCAGGCCTGGACCTCGGGGGCGTCGAACAGCCTGGTCAGGCCCTTAATCACGTACGGGATGTTCCGGCGCTTCAGTTCCCCGACCAGCTCCCCGGCGTCCTTGCTCACGCTGCGGAACAACACCGCAAAGTCGGACCAGGACAGGCCTCGCGGCTGCGCGCCAGGCTCGTCGGTGAACTCGGTGCCGCGCAGGGAGGCGATCCGGTCGCAGATCCAGCGTGCTTCCTCATCAGCGGAACCGCAGCTGAGCGCTAGGAGGTCTCCGCGATCGAACCGCTGGTGGCCGGAGGCGACCATCTTCTTCGGCAGCCGCTCGGTGTTCTGCTCGGCGACCGACTCGCCGAGGGAGACGATGCCGACGCTGGAGCGGAAGTTGTCATCTAGCGTCACGATCCGGACGCCGCTGCGCCGCTGTGCGAAGGTGAGGATGTTGGACACGGCGCTGCCACGCCACTGGTAGATGGTCTGGTCGTCGTCACCGACCACGCACAAGTTGGCGCCGAACCGGCACAGCTTCTCGATCAGCTGCTCCTGCACCGGGTTGGTGTCCTGGTACTCATCGACGACGACGTACCGGATGTCGTCGCGCACGTGCCGGACCAGGGCACCAGCCATCAGATCGTTGGTGTCCTCGCCCAGCAGGTCGACCGCGCTGCGGAGCAGGTCGGTGAAATCGAAGTAGTTCTGCCTGTGCAGTAGCCCACGATAGGCGTCACGGGCTACCAGCAGATCGGGGGGAAGCAGGCTCTCGTTGACGGCTTCCTCGCGCAGAATAGCCATCCCCTGCATGTACAGCCTGGAATTGGTGTAACGCTTCAGCTTCCGCGGCTGGCCGTTCACTACGGCGTCCGTGGTGGTGAGCCCGCTCTTCCTGCTGTTCCGGTCGATGAAGAGCTGGGTCTGGATGTCGTTGAGCACGGTGTACTTGAACGTCTCAGCGACGTGGGCTTGCAGCGCGTCCAGCGCGAAGCCATGCATGGTCCCGACGAACAGCTCGGCGAGCCCGAGCATATTGCCGAACTGGGCCGTGACCAGTTCGGTGACTCGCTCCTTGAGTTCGGCTGCTGCCTTCTCGGTGAAGGTGAATGCGACGATGTTGCGAGGCTCGACATCTGGCTTGCGGAGGATCTCGACGATGCGCTGCGAGATCACCTGGGTCTTGCCGGACCCTGCGCACGCCACGATCAGCAGGGGGTCGTCTAATGTGCTTATCGCAGCTTGCTGTGCCTGGGTGTAGTCCATGTCGAGCCCATCCCTACAGGTCGTAGACCTGCAATACCTCGTCGCCGTAGTTGTTGATTACCTTGACCGCGATCTTGCCGGTGGACGGCGGGTCGAACGGGCGCGACCGGGTAGAGTACAGCGACTCCCAGGCGGCCTCGTCGATGTCGGCTTTGAGTGCCTGCCTGAGCCGCTTGTAGGGGTCGTTGCTGCCGGTGAAATAGCAGTGCCGGACGAAGAACGACTCCTCGTCATAGTCGGTGTCGATCATCCAGAGCGCGATCTGGTCGGTGCTGTTGCTGCGCACCTCCCCGGTCGTGGGGTCGTAGACGTCGACGCCTCTGAGATCGACGACGATGCCCTCTTCGGTCTCGTCCCACTTGATGTCAGGCTCGCCGAAGACGGTGAAAAGGTTGCCGGCGCCGGTCTTCTTCAGCTCCTCGCCCATGAGGAGATCGGCGTTCATCCGCACCATCAGCACTGGGATGCGGCCCAGCTTGCGTATGCCTGCGACGCTGGCGAAGCCGTCGTCGGAAGCTTCGATGCTGACGCCGTCGTCCTCGGTGAGGCCGGTGACCTGCGGGTCGAAGGCGAAGCCGAGGATCGCGAGAAGGCCGACGTCGTCCGCTTCGATCGCCTCGCGCGCCGCCTTCTTCACGTACGACGGGCTGACGGTGCCGTACTGCGGTCCGATCGCGATCGCAATCCCCGGCGGAGCGTCCCCATCCTTCTCGCCGTCGCGCTGGCCGATCGCCTGGATGTAGTCGCCCGCATACGTCTCGAACGCCGCGAACGCAATCCGCTCCTGTCGACGGCCGTTCTGGATCCCGGCCTTCGCGAGGTTGTCAAGGATCGACTGCTCGAAGTTC
>DATLRG010000085.1:0-6017 GCA_035534795.1 Chloroflexota bacterium | reverse complement strand
CTGCGCACATCTCTTGCTTCGTGACCCTTCCCATACACCCTCCAAGCAGCCCGACGTGTAGAATAACCAGAGAATGAGCCTTTTGCAACTATTGTCGAGAGATCGCGCCGCGCACCGGGCGGCATCGCGCCTCTCAGCGGCGACCACCCAGTCCGGCCTGTCGCCCCAGCGTCAGAGGGCAGCGATCGAGGAAGCCGAGCGCGTCGATCGGCAGCAGCCGGATCATTTCGGGCTGACGTTCGCGCTCGGGCGAGCCTACGAACGACTGGCGAGTACGGTTGACTGGGCCGACCGAGCAGCCTGGATCGAGCGGGCGCTCCAACGCTACGAGCAGGCGGTGCGACTGGCGCAACACGGCAAGGTGGGCGGAGTCGCCGCCGTCGCCGCGGTACACGATGCAGCGTGGGAGCCGGCACTGGACGAACGAGAGCGTGCCGTTCTGGCCGCGTCGTTCCAGGCTGGGGTCCTACTCTCGGCGGAGTTTCGCGTCCGCGATCCCGCCGCCGGCATCGAGTACCTCAGCCGGGTCACGCGGGCGGTCCAGGGCTACCATCCGGCGTGGTATTACCTGGGCGAGGCGTACCTGCTGAGCGACCAGTTCGATCGGGCCGAGGCCGTCTGGCGCGAGGCGCTCCGCCGCGCTCCGGGCGATCCCGCCCTCCAGTCGGTCTTGCGTAACCTGCCGGCCGATCGCGTCCACTCCGCCGCGAAGCGGGGCGACTGGCCGCGCGTGCTGCGTGAAATCGAGCGCCTGCCTGACGGTGCCGTGCCCCTGGGCGAACGCCTCATCGTCGAAGGCGATGCGCACCTGGCCATGGGTGAGCCAGTGGCCGCTCAACGATCCTGGACGATGGCGCTGGCAGCCGACCCCGGCGCGGTGGGAGTTCGATCGCGCCTCCGGAAACTGGCGCGCCGGCAGGAACGATCGGCGACCGAGGGACGGACGTCAGAAAGCGACACGGTGGAGTAGGCAGCAAGTCTGCTGCTTTGCAGCCCAATTCTGCCCACCGCTGTCCATCTCGGTGCCAGCGTCGCCGTGCTATAATGCGCGAAAATGCTCGGAGGCGATTCGTGCAAACCGCGGTGGACGAAGAGCTCAACGCACTCCGCGAAACGGCGCGCGAGGCCCGCCGCCTGGTCGTCCAGTCGGTCTACAAGGCAACGGCCGGCCATCTCGGGGGACCGTTGTCGGCGGCGGACGTATTGACGGTCCTTTATTTCAAGGTCTTGAACGTCGATCCGCGGCGCCCGGATTGGCCGGATCGAGACCGCTTCATCCTGTCGAAAGGCCACTCGGCGATCGGATTGTACTCGGTTCTCGCGCTGCGTGGTTACTTTCCCGTGGCGGAGCTCGACACGTTCGACGAGATCGACTCTCGCCTGCAGGGGCATCCGGACATGACCAAGACCCCCGGCATCGACATGGCCACGGGTTCCCTCGGTCAGGGCCTCTCGCCCGGCGTTGGCATGGCGCTGGCCGCGAAGCTCCTCGGCAAGAACTTCCACACCTGGGTGATGCTCGGCGACGGCGAGATCCAGGAGGGCCAGATCTGGGAAGCCGCGCTGGTGGCGGAGCGTTATCATCTCGACAACCTGACGGCAGTCCTCGACTACAACGGCCTGCAGCAGTATGGCTGGACCGCATCGGTTTCGAACGGGAAGCGCACGCCGCGCATCTCGATCGACGATCCGGGACGCCGTTGGGCCGCCTGGGGCTGGAACGTGCTGGACATGGACGGACACGATCTGGAAGCCATCCTCGCCACGTGCCGACAGGCGCTCGAAGCGAAAGGTCGCCCGACGATCATCATTTCCCACTCGGTCAAAGGCAAGGGCGTCTCGTACATGGAGAATGATTACAACTGGCATTCCAAACCGCTGACCGAAGCTGACGTCGCGCGGGCGATGTCCGACCTTGGCCGCCCCGGGGAAGGAGCATAACGTGGCCGACACTCTCGCGATGCGCGACGTATTCGCGAACACACTGGTCGAGTTGGCCGGCACCTATCCGAACCTGGTCGTGCTTGACGGCGACCTGGCGAACTCGACTCGCGCCGAGGTCTTCGAGCAACACTACCCGGATCGCTTCCTCGAAATGGGCATCGCCGAACAGAACATGATGGGCGTGGCCGCCGGCATGGCCACGGTTGGGATGATCCCGTGGTTGAGCAGTTTCGCGGTCTTCCTCGTCAACCGCGACCTCGACCAGCTCCGCATGGTCGTGGCGCAGCCCGGTCTGAACGTAAAGATCGGCGCGGGATACTCGGGACTCTTCACCGCGAGGACCGGGAAGACGCACCAGGACGTCTCCGACCTCTCGATCATGCGAGCGATTCCGCACATGACGGTCGTCGCGCCGGCCGACGGCGTCGAGGCGCGATCGGTCATGCACGTCGCCACGGCAAGCCCAGGGCCGTGGTACGTCCGCCTGGTCCGCGATCCCACCCCGGTGATCTTCGCCGCCGACTATCAGTACGTGCCGGGTGAGGTGGTGACCCTTCGCGCCGGCACCGACGTCACGATCGTCGGCACGGGCGTGCAGAGCGTCCGGGCGCTCCAGGCCGCGGCTCTGCTGGCCGCCGAGGGAATCTCCGCCGAGGTGGTCCACGCGCCGACGCTGAAGCCCTTGAATCCGGCAGGCATCGTCCGAGCGGCCGAGAAGACCGGCCTGGTCGTGACGACGGAAGAGCACACGATCATCGGCGGGCTGGGCGGGGCTGTCGCGGAAATCCTCGGCGAGCACCGCCCCACTCCGTTACGGCGCCACGGCCTGATGGACCTGTACGGAGAATCCGGTTCCAACGACGCCCTGCTCGAGAAGTATGGCCTGGCGCCGAAGCACGTTGCCGAGGCCGCTCGTGCCCTCCTCCGCGCCACGGCGCGGTAGGCGCGAGCGAGCCAGTTGGGTAGTTGGGAATGAGCCCGAGAAAACTGGCCTCGCGGGTCAATTTTCTCGGGCTCATTCCCAACTACCCCACGGGGAAACACAGTAACGACTCCCATACACTCGGCGTTATAGTAGTATGGAGTCGTGCGAACAAGAGTCAGCCCGCGGCTCGCCGACCCTCGAATTCGCTGAGTGCTGGAGACGCGAATGTCGCGCTCGCGCGTGATCGGTTACACGATTCTGGCGGTGGCGCTCCTGGTGGTGGGCGCCCAGGCGGTTTTCGCCTCGGCCGATTCTGCCCCGACACGCGCCCTGGCGATCACGCCGACCGCGGCGACGCAGGGTCAGGACTGGAACATCGACGGGACGATCCAGGCCATGAACGGCGAGTTCTGGAACATTCAGGGGTTCGCCGTTCGCGTCGACTCGACGACGCCGATCAGCGGCGACCTGCCGGCGATCGGCAGCTACGTTCAAGCGTCGGGGACGGTGCAAGCCGATGGGACCTGGCTCGTCAAGGATCTGCGGGTGGGCCACGGGTCGGCAGCACCAACCTCCACGGCCACGAGCACCGCGATGCCAACCGACACGCCAGCGCCTGCCGCGGCCGACGTCGCGGCGACGGATGAGAGCACCCCGACTGCAACCCCAACGGATACCCCGGCGGAACCCGCTTACGTAGTCCCAACGGCCCCAGCGCACATCAGCATCCCCATCAGCGTCAGCGTTAGCGTACCCGCCAGCCAGACCTCCCTGACCAATCACCGCGACGACCATCACGATCACCACGACCAGCGGCAAAAGTAACGAGCACCGAGTCGAAGGGGACTGATGCCAGGTTGAGGGCTTGTCTGCATCCTGGGCGGCGCTCGGTTTGACAGCGTTCGGGCGAGACACTATAATCTGCTCGTACATGGGAAAGTTTGTCCGCACCGGCAAGACGCACCCACGAAAGGAACGATGAGGCGTGCCCAAGCGAACCTACCAGCCAAAGAAGCGCCACCGACAGCGAGTCCACGGCTTTCTCAAACGCATGTCGACCGCTGGCGGTCGTGAGGTCATCCGACGACGCCGGGCACGAGGACGTGCTCGACTGGCAGTCTGAGCCAAGTCGTCGGAAGCCGGCTCTGGTGATTGAGATCTGGCCAGTCACACCGCCGCCGAATGTTTGATGCGTCGATCGATCCTGATTCGCAAGACCCAACGGCGGCCCGCGCGAAGGAGCCCAACGTCAGCCACTCTCGTCGGTGTGAGCGGCTCCGGAGTGACTCCGAGTTCAAACAGGTGCGCACCGAGGGACGATCGTGGTCATCGCCACTCCTGGTTTTGCAAGCCGCGCCAAACCGAGCTGGGACCGTTCGGTTCGGCATCATTGCCAGCAAGCGACTGGGAAAGGCGGTCCAGCGCAATCGAGCGCGTCGCCTCGTCCGGGAAGCCGTGCGTCGCCTCTGCCATCGCTTACGCCGTGGGTGGGATCTCGTGATCGTCGCACGAACCGGACTCGTCGAGGCGTCGCTGGAGGCGGTGTCGCTGGCACTCGAAGACCTGTTCAGTCGGGCAGGACTATTCGATGGCCCGCCGGTTGCGAACGAGTCGTCCGCCGGCGGGTTTCCGTTTCCGGCCAGTCTGACGTCAGTAGATCGGACGCGTCGATGAAAACGATCGCGCTGGGAATGATTCGCCTGTATCAACGGACGCTGTCGCGGGTGCTGCCGCCCGCCTGTCGGTTCTATCCGTCCTGCTCGCAGTATGCCTACGAGGCGATCGCGCGTTATGGGGTGATCCGTGGTGGATGGCTGGCTATTGGCCGGCTCAGTCGCTGTCATCCATTCAACCCGGGCGGTTACGATCCGGTCCGTTAGCACCTGAGGAGGCTTCTTCTTGTTGGCGGCCATTGGTCAACTCTACAACGCGATGCGCGATGCCCTGGCCGGGCCAATGTACCAGGCGCTGATCCTCCTGTATCACGCGCTCGGGACGGTCGGCATCCCGAGCTGGGGGCTGACGATCGTCCTGTTCACGATCCTGGTGAAGGTCGTCTTCTGGCCCTTGACGGCGCAGCAGTTCAAGTCGTCCAAGGCGATGCAGTCCATCCAGCCCCAGCTCAACGAGCTGAAGAAGATCCACGGGAAAGACAAAGAAAAGATGATGGCGGAGCAGATGCGGCTCTACAAAGAGAACCGCGTCAATCCGATGGCCGGCTGTCTCCCGATGCTGATTCAGTTCCCGATCTGGATCGGCCTGTACCAGGCGTTGTACATGCTGGCCGGGACCGTCGCCGGCGTTGCAGCGCAGCCGGGCTTCGACAGTCCCTTCCTGTGGGTCCCCAACCTGGCCCGGCCCGAAGGCTTCCCATACATCCTGGCAATTCTGACGGGCATCTCCCAACTCGTCGTCCAGCGCATGATGCAGGTCAATGCGACCGATCCGCAGCAGAAAACGATGAACCAGGCGATGCAGTTCATGCCCATCATGTACATCTTCATCTCCTTCAAGATGCCCGCCGGATTGGTGCTCTATTGGGTCGCCTCGAACGTGTTCAGTATGATTCAGCAGTCATTCTTTTACGGTTGGAGCTCGGTGTTGCCCACGGGGGTACTGGCCGCCTTCACGGGCAGCGCGGCGCGTCCGGCGGTACGCGAACGGCCTGGCCGGCGCCCGCCTGAAGTGCTGAATGGGACTGCTGCCACGTCAGAGAAGGTGGTCCCGGCGCCCGAGGCGGTGAACGGTCGGACCACTCCAACGGCCGTGGCGGCGCCAAGCCCGGCACCACGCCGAGCTAAAAAACGAAGAAAATGAGGGCCCTCTCTGAGGAGGAGTACATCGTGGAGAGCCTGGAAGTCACCGCGCGAACAGTCAGCGAGGCGATCGAGAAGGCGTTGTCGAAACTGGGGAAGACGCGCGAAGAGGTGGACATTTCGATCCTGTCGGAAGGAAGCAGGGGAATTCTGGGGATCGGTGGAGAAGATGCGCGGATCCTTGTTTCCCCGCGCGAGGCGCCGGAGACCGTCAAAACTGCCGCTCCGGCGACGGGAACTCCGTCCGGCGGTGAGTTTGCCGAGACCGCGCGCGTGGTGCTCGAGAACCTGCTTGGCGGCATGCGGATCACGGCGGAGGTCGAGGTCAGCCC
>DATLRG010000084.1:0-5962 GCA_035534795.1 Chloroflexota bacterium | reverse complement strand
AATACTCAAGGTTCCTGGCAAAACCCATTGTCCGCGTCCGATCTGCACCTCGTGTTCGTGAAAACGCTCGGGCTGCGCGTACGACGGTGGCTCAAAGGTCGCGTTCGCCTGCTGTTCGACGGTTCCCACCGGCGTCATTGCTAGACCGATGTTCTCGCCCGCGTCGTTCAAGGTGACGTTCAGATCGAGGCTTGCCCTCTTAAAGATACAGGTGACAACCTGCACCAGACCCTGTGGTGTCTGCACGACCGACGTTTTTCCCTGCTCCTGAAACGCTCCAAACTGCTGTTCAATACCCTGCCAGGTGGCTTTGATTGCTCCGGCCGAGAGGTAAGGTTTGAGGCGACCCGCCAGGCGTTGCTCCACCGCGGCAAAATCGCCCTGGGCCACCTGGGTGACGATCTGTTGAGCAGTATCCATCAGACCTTCCTTACCACACGGCCCGGTCGGGAAGGCGTGGCCGCCCGCCTTTGGGCTTGACGAGCGCCGTGGACACCAAGGGCGCGATCACCGACCACCGCTCAGAAGTGGCTCTTTCATGCTGCCAGTCTACCGCGATCTGTTCAGTTTGTTAAGCGCTCTACGTTCGGGGCACCGTGCGCTCGAAGTGGAGGCCCGTTGGGCCCGCTTCGAGCGCAATCGCGGCGGATCGAGGCGCGGCCGCGATCTTTCTAACTTCCTGCTCTCGTGCTTGTGATCTGCGTCTTCTTACCCCGCGGTGCCGAACTGTCGGAGAATGGCGCGGGCCGCTTCGCGCCCCTGGGCCATGCTTGTCACCACCGTGGACGGGCCGCTGAGTGCGTCTCCCACGACCCAGACGCGTTCGGCGCGTGCCATCGTCGCTTGCTGGAGCATCTCCTCGTGCGCAAGCGCCTGCAGCCCGACTGGCGATGACGTGGCGAGGATCCCACTCGCGAGCCAGTGGCGATCCGGAATCGTGTGCGTGAGGTCCGGATGCGCCAGCGGCAAGTTTGGTGCACGATTGGCGCCCACCGACCGATCAACCTGATAGCCCGTGGCGACGACGACCCGGTCCACTGAGAGATACTCCGGGCTGTCCGGCCCTACCCTGGGGGAGTCGCTCGCCTTCGTTTGCTGAGTGTGTCGGAGCCACGCGCCCTGCACCCGCCCCTGATCGTCGCCGACGAGTCGGTCGACGGTCGTCGCGAAGCGAATCTCGACGCCTTCCGCGCGCGCCACGCTCAGCTCGTCGGGGCGCACGCTGGCAAAGCGCTCAGCCATCCGTCGGATCGCGATCACCGTGATGCCGAAGCGCCGCGCGGTACGCGCCACGTCCATGCCGGTGTCCCCCGCGCCGACGACCAGGATGCGCGAGCCCTCCGGAAGGTCGGACAGCGTGGTTCCGACCTGGAGTGCGCTCTTGGCCCGAGTGAGAAACGACGTCGCATCCTCGACCCCGGCCAGATCAGCCCCCGGGACACGGACCGTGCTCGGCACGGACGCGCCGTGGGCGAGAATCACCACGGCGTCCTCGGCCAGCAGCGTCTCGAGATCGACGTCGCGTCCAAGCTGGGTGTTCAATTCGAGCCGCAGGCCCGCCTCTTGGAGCGCGGCAAACGGCCGACGAACGATGGCATCAGGCAGGACGTACGAGGGAATCCCCCAGTTCAGCACGCCGCCTGGCTCCGCGTCTTTCTCCAGCATCGTGACCGCGGCGCCGGCCGCGAGCAGCTCCCACGCCGCGGCGATTCCCGCGGGCCCGGACCCGACGATCACCACCCGAAGTGCGACATCGTCCCCGACGGTTCGCGCGAGGGCGGGAACCGCCTGCTGCTCGGTCACAAACCGCTCCAACCGGCCGATGGCAACGGGCTGCTCGCCGGCGAGTGCCCAGGTACACGCCCCCTCGCACTGATGATTCCAATCGCACACCCGGCTACAAATGTCGGGCAGGACGCTCGTTTCGCGCAAGATCGCGTGGGCGGTGTCGAGATCTTGGGCGCGCAGAGCGGCGATGAAGCCGGGGATATTGTTGTGGGCGGGACACCCCCGCACACACGTCGGGTCCGGGCAATCGAGGCAGCGATCGGCCTCGACCGCGGCTTCCTGCCACGACCTGAATCCCTGGCGAATTTCGTGCGTGTCGCCGATGATGTCAGGAGGATGGAACGTGCGCGCCGGCTGCGACGGGGCGACGAGGCGCGGTCCCTCCACTTGAATCGCGTGAAAGGCGCACACCCGCACGCACTGCCGGCAGCCCACGCACCGCGTATTCTCGGCCTGGATCACCCAATCGATCGGATCGAGGCAGAGCGCCTCGGTCGGGCAGCGAATCAAGCAATCCTGGCAGCCCACGCAGCGCTCGCGGTTGACGAGCACGCGGGGCTGGGTCGGAGCAGCGACCGACCGGGTTGGTGTCGCGTCTATCGTTCCGTTTCCTTTGGCTACGCCGATCATTCCGCGCCTCCCATCATCACGTAGAGTGCGCCGATCCCAACCGCGAGGAGGAGCACCATGACCGAGCCGACCACCGTCAGGATCCGGGGATGATCGCTCAAGGTGGGCCCATCGCGGCGGAGAATGCGCGCGGTCGCGTAGGTAGCCGCTAAACCACCGATCGTCGCGACGACGACCTGGCTAACGACCACGCCTGAGACCGGGAGAAGCTGCGCCTTGCCAATCGCCAGGTGTGCGGTTCCGAAAATGTTCCAACCAAAGCCGAAGGGGTCGGAAATGGCGTTGATCAGGCGCGGGACGTGATCCCAAAACTTCGGGAGTTGTCGCGCGAGATAGTCCGCACCGACGAGCGGGATGAGGCCGTAGGCGAGGGGAGCAAGCCAATCGTTGAAGCTCCGGCTCAGGCGCGCGGCTGGATTTGCGAATACCTGGCGCATGACCACGGTATAACCCGCCATCCCCGCGACTCCCAGACCAATAAAGCCGAGAAAGTCGACGGGGTTCGGATACCCCGGAAAGTGCAGCGCCGCGTTCAGGGCGTTATCGAGATTGGTGTAGCCGGCGAGGGCATTGACTTGTTGGAAAACAACCAGGCCAAGCAGGATCAGAACACCCCACGCTATGTCAAATCGCCGCCGAACCGGGGCGATCACCGAGGTGAGCGGTGCTTGGACGAACAAGCCAACGTTCTCGTGGGGACAGTTTTTGAAACATTCGGTGCATAGGCCGCAGGTCAGGTTCGAGGTCGCGCTGCCCGGCCACTCGTACCAGGGGCATCCGTAGCCGCTCTCGCTGCCACGCATGCAGTCTTTCGTCGCGCAGCTGAGACAAACCTCCCGATCGCGGGTGCGGAAGCCGGCCGCCATCCCGGTTGCCCCGACCGTTCCGATGAGCGCGCTGAGTGGGCAGAGGTACCGGCAGAAAGTCCGCTGTTCGAAGACCAGGAACACGCTCGTGGCCATGACGATAACGACCGCCACCAGAAGTGCGGTCAGGATGGGCTGGCCGGGTCCGGCGATGTTGAAGAACTCCTCGAACCAGGTCAGGACGACGAAAAGACCAACCGAGGGCAGCAAGCCAAACTTGGCCAGCGAGGCCGGCCAGCTGCGCCCGAGCCCCCGGCTGGCCGTGAGTCGCTCCCAGAAGGTGCCCCGCTGGATCCACTCCGCGGCCCCGCCAAACGGACAGATCTGACACCAACCGCGTCCCACGCCAACCATCAGCAGGAAGAGCGCGCAAAACCAGAGGTACCAGGTGATGACGGTGGAAAAGTTCCGATTCGCTGCTCCGACGCCAAAGAAGCCTGTCCCAATCACCAACATGAAAACGATTTCGTTCGGAAGAATCGCGAAGAACAGAAACTTGCGACTCTTCAGCACCTGGGTGAGGGGACGACCAATGACTGGCAGACGGGTGAGATCAACGGGAGGATCCGTTGGCCCAAAATGTTCGCGCATGCCCTGGCGTTGCGGGGCACGCAGACGGCTCGTCGGGGGGCCGTCTTTGAGACGCTCGACTGGAATCAAGACGTCACTTTTCACAAAAGCTTCTCCTCTCTGTGCGCGGATTGGTCCGGTTGACCGACGAGAGCAATTGAGCTTGCCGTACGACTACCGTAGGGGCAGGCCCCTGTGCCTGCTCCGTTCTCATCTGCGGCCGTCGGTTCGCGGTCACGGGGGCGGCCACGGGGGGACCGCCCCTACAAGCCGACGCTCGTCTGCTACACGTCATCGCCGTTTGCTGTAGAGGGTATCTGAAAAGGGAGGGACTGGGCGGCATCTGCCTTCTAGGCGGCGCGGTCAGGTACGTGCCAGCTAGAAGCTGGCGCTCCCAGAACCCTCGCCTTCGTACCACGCTTTTCAGACACCCTCTAATGTGAGGTCGGGTGGGCATCTCGCGCTTTCATACCGGTATTGTCGCGCGTTTGCGCGAGCTTGCCGTCCTGCCCGCAGGTGATTTTCTGGAGTATCAAAGAGGACAGCGGTGTCCTCTCATGAAAGGACACCGCTGTCGTCGGGACTGTCGGATCCTGGACGGGTGGAAGAGGACGGCCGGGGATCAGGCGTGAATCAAGCCCCGGCGGATGGCGTAGCGGACGAGCTCGACCGAGGTATGGAGCCCCAGCTTCTGCATGATGCGGTTGCGGTGGGTCTGAGCGGTGGTGACACTGATCGAGAGCGCACAGGCAATTTCCTTGTTGCTCTTACCCTCGGCGATCAGGCGCAAGACGTCGGTCTCTCGTGGACTCAGGTCCGCGCCGACCGGGTGCTCGCGGTCGTGGAGGTGCTGGCCGACGAGGGACTTCGCCAGCGAGGGATAGAGGTAGACTCCGCCGTCGAGGACGGCCCGCAGCGCGGCGAGAATGTGCTCGGGGTCGCCCGCCTTGATGACATATCCGACCGCGCCGACCTGGAGGGCGCGGAAGAAATAATCCTCACCTTCGTGCATGGTCAGGACAATCACTTTCGCGCCCGGCGCGGCGTCGGTCAGCTGCGGGATCAGGTCCAGGCCGTTCCCGTCCGGCAGCGTCAGGTCAAGGAGGACGAAATCCGGGCGCAGGCGACGGGCTTCGGCGAGTGCCTCTCGGGCCGTTCCGGCCTCGCCCACGACAGTCAAGTCCGCCACGGTGTCGAGGAGGGATCGGATGCCTTTGCGCACCACGGCGTGATCGTCAACGAGCAGCACTTTGTTCTGGTTCATCCAGTCCTCGCAGTGAAAACGTGGTAAGCGGAATCGTCAGCCCGACAACGGTCCCCCGCCCCGGAGCGCTGTCGACTTCGAGCTTGCCCCCGACCAGGAGCGCCCGCTCGGCCATTCCCTGCAACCCCACCCCGGGCTCTCGGATGGTCCGATCGAAGCCGCGGCCGTTGTCGGTCACCGTCGCGCTCAGAGTATTGTCCACCCGGCGGAGCTCGATCCGGGCCTCGGTGGCTCCGCTATGCCGAGCCACGTTGTTGATCGCTTCCTGGACGACGCGGTAGACGACGGTCTCCCGGAAGGGGTCAAGGCGGCCTTCCGAGCCGTGATCGGCGATCTCGAAGGCGATCCCGGCGTCGCCCAGGTAGAGCTCGGCGTAGCGGCGAATCGCGGGCACCAGGCCGAGGTCGTCGAGGGCGGCGGGGCGGAGTGCGACGGTGAGCCGACGGAGGTCGCTCAGGCTCTCGGCCGCCAGTTTCTGGAGGCTCGCGAGCTCGCCTTGCAACGCGGGCGGGCAGCCGTCGAGGCGCTGCAGGCGTTCGAGATTCAGCGTCAGCGCCCAGAAAGCCTGGCCGATGCTGTCGTGCAGCTCCCGCGAGATGCGCTGCCGCTCGTCCTCCTGGGCGGTGAGGATCCGGCCAAGCAACGCCTGCCGCTGGGCTTCCTGCTGGCGCAGGCTTTCGTAGAGCTGACGGAGCTCGCGGTTGCGTTCCGCCAGCTCCTCGGTGCGCTTGGTCACCTGCTCCTCGAGAGTTGCCGCCCAGCCGGCGAAACGCAGTCGCATCGTCTCCAGGCTCCGTGCCAGCTCCCCGATCTCCCCACCCCAGGGGATCGCCAGGCCACCCGA
>DATLRG010000083.1:0-7672 GCA_035534795.1 Chloroflexota bacterium | reverse complement strand
CTCTCCATCGGAGATGGAGAGGGGGCCGGGGGGTGAGGCCACGTCCCACCTGCTGGGCGACCCGGCGATCGCGGGGCTGGTGGTCCTGGTGGTGCTCGCCGGCCTGGCCAGCCTGACCGCGAGCGTCGCCTTCCACGAAAGCCTGCGCTCGTTTCGGACGATTATCCTCGAACCGGCCGCGTTCTACTTTCTGGTGGTGACGCAGGTCCGCGACCGCCGGGGCGCCTGCGCGCTGGCGTTGGCGCTCGTGCTGGCTGGTGTCGCCATCTCGCTGGTCGGCTTCTGGCAATATGCGACGGACCAGCGGATTATCACGGCGGAGGAGGACCTGCGGCGGATTCGCGCGTTTTATGGATCGCCGAACAACCTGGGGCTGTTCCTCGGGCGCGCCCTGCCGATGACGGTCGCGCTCTGGCTCTGGTGGAAGAGAGGCCGCCCGCTCCTGCTGATCGCGGCGCTGATGATGGCCGCCGCGCTCGTCCTGACGTTCTCGGTGGGCGCCTGGGTCGCGGTGGCGATCAGCTTGTTGCTGATCGCGGCATTGCGCGGGCGCGAGACGCTCAAGGTCGCGGTCGGGGTGGGCGCGGTCGGGTTGATCGTCGTCGCGGTCGCGGCACTGAAAGTCCCGCGCATTGGCTCGCACGTCGACCTGCGGAACGGCACCAGCCTCGAGCGGTTGCTGATCTGGCAATCTGCCTTGCGCATGCTGGCCGTCCACCCGATCCGCGGCATCGGCCTGGATAACTTCCTGTACTACTACCAGCACGGCTACCAGCTGCCAGCCGCCTGGCGCGAACCCGATCAGTCGCATCCGCACAACCTCGTCCTGGACTTCTGGCTGAGCCTGGGCTTGCCCGGCGTCCTGGCACTGGGGATGCTGCTCGGTCGCTTCGTCGAGAGCGTCGTCGAGCGCTGGCGTGCTAGCGGCCCGTTGGAGCGCGGGCTTTACGCGGGCGCCGTCGGCTCCATGGCCGACACGGTGCTCCACGGCTTCGTGGACAACTCTTTCTTCCTGCCCGATCTGGCCGTGCTATTTTGGCTGATGTTTGCTATAGTAGCCGTGATACAACCCTCCTATCCAGATCACCGGGAGTCACCTTGAGATCGTTGGTCACCGGCGGAGCCGGCTTCGTCGGCTCACATCTGTGCGACCGGCTCGTCGCCCGGGGCGACGACGTGGTCTGCGCCGATAATCTCATGACCGGGCAAGCGAGTAACGTGGAACACCTTCTCGCGAGTCCGCGCTTTCGCTTCTTGCACGCCGACGTCATCCAGCCGCTCGATCTCGACGGGCCGCTCGAGCGGGTTTTCCATCTCGCCAGTCCGGCCAGTCCACCCGGCTACCTCCGAAAGCCTCTGGAGACCGCCCTCGTCAACAGCTTCGGCAGCTACCACGTTCTACAGTTGGCGCGCCAGAAGGGCGCTCGCTTTCTGGTGACGTCGACCTCCGAAGCCTATGGAGATCCGCTGGTCCACCCCCAGACCGAGGACTACTGGGGAAACGTGAATCCGGTCGGCGAGCGTAGCTGCTACGACGAAGGCAAGCGCTTCGCGGAAGCGCTGACGATGATCTTCGTCCGCGAGTTCCAGGTCGACGCGCGCATCGTACGGATTTTCAACTGCTACGGGCCACGCTCCGACCCGCATGACGGCCGTCTGGTCCCGAGTTTCCTGACTCAGGCGCTCACCGATCTGCCGCTGACCGTCTACGGCGACGGCAGCCAGACGCGTAGCCTGTGCTACGTTAGCGATCTGGTCGAGGGGCTGCTCCGCGCGATCGAGACGCCCGGGACGACCGGTCGGGTCTACAACCTCGGCAATCCGGACGAGCGGCCGGTCCTAGAATTCGCCCGGGTGATCAAGCGGTTGACGGGTTCAGACTCGCCGATCGTCTTTCAGCCGCTGGTCCGGCAGGATGATCCCCAACGGCGCTGCCCCGACATCACCCGGGCGCGCCACGAGCTGGGCTGGCAACCCTCGATCGCACTCGACGAGGGCATGGCCGAGACTATCGCCTGGTTCCGCGACCGCCTGGGCCTGGCAGCAGCGCGACATTGATGCGTCGCGTTCGTGGTGGTTGGCAGTTGCCCGCGCGGCTCTTGATGGCCGGGCGAGCGACCGCTGATTCGCCGCCATGAGGGTGTAACGCCAGTGATCGAGAGACGATGGCTCGCCTGGCCGCGCTTGCCGGCCATTGGCGTCGTGGCGGTGCTCGGCGCCGCGGCCGGCGCGCTGCCGCTAAAGTATGGCGCGGTCGCTCTGGTTGGCGGCATCGCCGTGCTGGCGATCCTGGTCAACCCGGTGCTCGGCCTGGCCGCGCTGACGGTCGCCGTCCCCTTCGGCCCGAGCGGCGATACCGGGAGCAATCTACCGATCACCCCAACGGACGCCCTCGTGATCTTGATCCTCGGCGCCGCTCTGCTGGCCTGCTTCTCGCGCCGGAAGACAGCGGTGGTCCTCACCGGAGCGTTCTGGCCGAGCGTGGCGTTCATTCTCGTCGCGCTGCTCTCGGCGACGTTCGCGACCGACTTCCTGGTGTCCGTCAAAGAGCTGCTGCGCTGGGTCGAGCTGCTGGGGATTCTGATCGTGACGGCGACGTTCTGCGGTCGCAGTGAAAGCCGCTACCTCGTCGTCGTCGCCCTCCTGCTCGCGTCCTCGCTCGAAGCGTTGCTCGGTTGGGTGCAGTTCTTCCTGCGGCGCGGCCCGGCGAGCTTCCGCATCGGGCCGTTTCTGCGAGCCTACGGGACGTTTGGACAGCCCAATCCCTTCGGCGGCTACCTCGCGATGACGCTGCCCATCGCGATTGCCCTCGTCTTCTGGCGTCGCCCCTGGGCGGGGCGACCGAACCGTCTGACCATCGTCGCGTTCGGGGCGGCCGGGATCTGTGGACTGGCCCTGGCGATGAGTCTCTCGCGCGGGGCCTGGATGGGCGTTGCCGTCGGCTTGATCGTGCTGTACTGGGCGCAGATGCGCCGTGATGCACTGGTCGTGCTGGTCGCGGTCGCCGCCGTGCTGGTGCTCTTTGGCCTGGATGCGCTCCACGTGGTGCCGTCGTCGATCGCCAGTCGGCTGGACCAGGTCTTCGTCTACTTCGGCGTGTTTGATGCCAGCCGGGTGGTCCCGAACGCACAGAATTACTCGATCGTCGAACGCATGGCGCACTGGCAGGCCGCCTGGAACATGTACCTCGCTCATCCGATCCTCGGCGTCGGGCCGGGGCACTACGCGCTGGCGTATCCCGAATTCCGCGTGAACAACTTTTGGATCTACCCGCTCGGCCACGCCCACAACATCTACTTGAACGTGATGGCCGAAACCGGCTTCCTGGGGATCGCCGCGTACCTGGCGCAGTTCGTGGCGTGGCTGGCGGTGATCCTAGCCGGGCGCCGCCGCGCGTCCGCGCCGGTCGACCGGGCGCTCGCCGCCGGAGTGCTGGCCAGCTTCGTCGCGGTGGCGATCCACAATGGCTTTGACGATCTCTACGTCCACGGACTCAACGCGCAATTCGGCCTGCTCGTCGGGCTGGCCGCTACCATCGGGCGCGGCCGGCCGCGCGACGTGGAGGAGTCGTGGTGAGCGTGGTCGAATCGGTTCATCGTCGATCTACCGCCCAGCCGGGGTGGGAAGCGCAGCCGTTGGCAGGGTCAACACGGCGGTTCCTACCCTGGTTGGGTGATCATGAGTAACGTGCATGCACATCGGGTTTGACTACACCGCCGCGATTCGGCAGGGTGCCGGCATTGGGCGATGGGCGCGAAACCTGGTCCAGGCGCTGATCGAGCTCGACCAGGAGAATAGCTACACGCTGTTCTACGCGCCGGCGAAGCGTCACGAGCCGCCGCCCAGCCTGCCGAAAGGTCCGCGCCTGACCGGGCACCCGCTATGGCTGACCGAGCGCATGCTGAACGTGCTGTGGTACAAGGTGGGCGCGCCATTGCCGGTCGACCTGATGGCCGGGGCGGCAGACGTCTTCCACTTCCCCGATTTTGCGCTGCCGCCGGTCCGGCGCGGTGCGACCGTGGTGACGATTCACGATCTGTCCTTCCTGCTCGTTCCCGAGTGCGCCGACCAGCGCCTGCGCGCTCATCTGGAGAAGGTGGTGCCGGTGTCGGTCCGCGAGGCAGATTTTGTCTGTGCCGATTCGGAGAACACGCGCAACGAGCTGACGACGCTTCTCGACGTGGAGCCGGCCCGCGCGGAGGTCGTCTACGGCGGCGTGGACTGCCGCTTCCGCCCGGTGACCGACGAGGGTGTCCTCGAAGCGACCCGCCTGAAGTACGGACTGTCGTTTCCGTTCATCTTCTTCATCGGAACGATCGAGCCGCGGAAAAACCTGGGCCGCTTGCTGAAGGCGTATACCCAGCTCCGGCAGCGGTATCACGAGCGTCATCGGCTGGTGATCGCGGGCGGCCTCGGCTGGCTCTACCAGGACGTCTTGCGCGACATCGACCAGTTGGCGACCGACCAGGAAGTGGTGTTTCTGGGCCGGGTGCCCGACGAAGACCTGCCGATGCTTTACTCGCTCTGCGACCTGTTCGTCTATCCGTCGCTCTATGAGGGCTTTGGGTTGCCACCGCTCGAAGCCATGGCCTGCGGCAAGGTCGTCGTCTGTTCGAATACCTCGTCGTTTCCGGAGGTGGTCGGCGACGCCGGCGTGCTCGTCTCGCCCTACGACGTGGACGGACTCGCCAGCGCGATGGCACAGCTCCTGGACGATTCGGAGCGTCGGGCCAGCCTCGGCCTGCGCGCGATCGAGCGTGCTCGGCGGTTCACCTGGGAAGAGTCGGCGCGGCGGACGTTAGACATTTATCGGCGTCTCGTCGAGTGGTGAAGTCCGCCGTGCCAGGCCACATCGCGCTGAACGCGTTGTTCTTGCACTACCCACTCTCAGGCACCGGACGGTATCTGAGCAACTTGATCGAACGGGCGGCATGCCAGGTTGATCTCGGGCTGCTCGGCGCCGTGGCGTATCCCCCCGCCGCGCCATCGTCTACGTACCTTCTTCGACTGGTCAGAACGCCCTTTGACCGGCGGCAGCGCAACCTTGCCAAGGTCTGGTTCGAACAGGTCGCGCTGCAGCTGGCGGCACGGAAGACCGGGGCCGCGCTGCTCCACAACCCCTACTTCGCGGCGCCGCTCGCCTCGCTGTTGCCCACGGTCGTGACCGTCCACGACCTGGTGCCGCTCCTGCGGCCGGAATACCGCGGGACCGCGATGCAGCGGCTCTATACCGCGCTGGTGACCGGCGGGCTGCGCGCGGCGAGTCGGATCATCACCGACTCCGAGGCGAGCGCTCGTGACCTGCGCGGGCGGCTCGGCGTGCCGGGTGACCGGCTTCGGGTGGTGCCGTTAGGGGTGGCTGCCCGCTTCCGGCCGCTGGAAACCGACGACGAGCGCACGTTCGCGGCTGCCGTGCTGGCCCGCCATGGTCTCGATCGGCCATACTTCCTCTACGTCGGCGGGTTGGATCGGCGCAAAAACGTCGGCGGGCTGGTCCGGGCTTTCGCGCGCTTGAAGCGCGAGCGCGACGTCCCACACGTCCTGGCGATCGTCGCGACGGTACGGTCCGGCGACGCCCTGTTCTACGATCCACGGCCCGACGTCGAACGGCTCGGGATCGGCGACGCGGTGTGTCTGCCGGGACCGCTGCCAGACGACGAGGTGAGGGCGCTGCACGCGCGGGCCGACGCCTTCGTCTTTCCGTCCTTCTACGAGGGGTTCGGGTTGCCACCGCTGGAGGCGATGGCCTGCGGCGCGCCCGTGGTCTGCTCGAACGCCTCGTCGTTGCCGGAGGTCGTGGGCGATAGCGGTCTGCTGTTCGATCCTTCCGACGACGCGGGGCTCGTCGCGCTGCTCTGGCGCGTGTCGCGAGACCAGGAGCTACGGCGGGACCTGGGACGCCGGGGGCGAGAACGCGCCGCGCGATTCACCTGGGAGAACACGGTTCGATCCACGATCGAGGTCTGGGACGAGGTGCTGGGGCGGCGCCGATGAAGGTCGTGATGGTGTCCAAGGCCTTCGTCGGTCGCGACGCGTACCAGCGGAAGCTCGAGGAAATCGCGCGGCTCGGCGACGTCGACCTGACGCTGATCTCGCCGCCGTCCTGGCGTGAGGGCCACGATCTGCGTACCTTGAACCCCCGCTTTACCCGAGGATACGACCTGCGGCTCACACCGTTGGTCTTCAACGGGCGGTATCACCTGCACTTTTATCCGCGCCTTCCCGGCTTGCTCGCGGCGCTCCGTCCGGACCTGGTCCACGTCGACGAGGAACCGTACAACCTGGCGACCTGGCTCGCCCTGCGCGCGGCGCGCCGCGTTGGCGCCCGGCGCCTCTTCTTCACCTGGCAGAACCTCAATCGGAAGCTGCCCGTGCCGTTTTCGTCGCTCGAGGCGCAGAGCTACCGCCTGGCCGACGGCGCCATCGCCGGCATCCGTGATGCCGAGAGCGTGCTGCGTGCGAAGGGTTTCCAACAGCCGATCTGGGTGATACCGCAGTTCGGAATCGATCCAGAGCTTTTCCAGCCGGGCGATCGACCAGCCGACGCGACGTTCACGGTCGGCTTCATCGGCCGATTGGTCCGGACCAAGGGCGCGGACCTGCTCCTGCGCGCGTGTCGAACCCTGGACGATCCCTGGCGCGCCATCGTGGTGGGTGATGGAGCCGAGCGGGCCGCGCTCGAGCGTTTGAGCGACGAGCTTGGCCTGGGAGCGCGGGTCCAATTTCGCGGCGTGATTCCCTCCACCGACGTTCCACCGCTCCTGCACGAGCTGGACGTGCTGGTGCTGCCCTCGCGGAGCGCGCCGAACTGGCGAGAGCAGTTCGGCCGGGTGCTCGTGGAGGCGATGGCCTGCGCGGTCCCGTTGATCGGCTCGGATTCCGGCGAAATCCCGCGCGTGGTCGGCGACGCCGGGCTGATTTTCCCCGAAGAGGATTGGTCCGTGTTGGGCGAGCAACTGGCCGCGCTGCGGCGCGACGTCGACCAGCGGCTCGCTTTGGGTCAGAACGGCAGACGACGGGTCCTGGCCGACTTCACGCACCAGAGCATCGCCAGGCAGACGGTGGCCGTCTATCGGGCACTTCTCGACGCGGGCATCACCTCGACATAAGATCAGCCAAGTGCTATAATCGGCCCATCCTGATCCATGGGCTCAATCAAGTACTAAGTCGTATGCTTGATGACCGGGGAGGCGGTGGCGAGCGACTGGGGAGGGGTAACGGCTGATCTCGGGCGCAAGCGTCGCTCGGGTCCATCTCTCGCAGAACTGGAGGATCTTGTCAACGGTCATGACCGAACAAACTAGAGTCGACACCACCGCGCGGAGCGGCGACAAGACGTTGACGTGCCGCGATTGTGGGATGACCTTCGTTTTCACGATCGGCGAGCAGGACTTCTACCAACAAAAGGGGCTTCTGAATGATCCGCAGCGTTGCCCAGCGTGTCGAGCAGCGCGCCGTCGAGAACGGACCGGACAGCCACCGCGGGACATGCACCAGGTGACCTGCGCCGAGTGCGGCGCCATCGCGATGGTGCCATTCCTCCCCCGACAAGACCGGCCGGTCTACTGCAGCTCGTGCTACGATAAAGCCCGCTCAGCGCCGGAGAATTAGAGCAGTTTTCAGATTGGTTTGGCTGGCTTGCCGAGGCACAGCCAAGGCTGTGCCTCGGCAA
>DATLRG010000082.1:0-2346 GCA_035534795.1 Chloroflexota bacterium | reverse complement strand
CGCAGTCCGTCCCACCGCGACTGCTGCGCCTGGCCATCGAGCATCTCTTGGACGTGTGTCCGGAAGCGACCGGGGGGTCCGTTCGTGTCCATCGACGGACCACCTGCTCGGGCGACTGCGATCAGGTTGGGCACCAGCCCGCGGGCGGTGAGACATCGGATAGTCCCCGGACCATCGTCGTCACGGCGCGGCACGAGCTCACGACGTCTGACGACGCGCGAGTGACCGCGCTGGCGCGGGTGACGCTCGACGAAAACGGCGACGTGCTCAAGTGCGTCGTGTCAAGGTAAGGGAAGATGCGCATCGATCAGTTCCCGCGGCCCCGTGGCGATACTGGCATCGGCTTCCACTACCACGGCGACCTGCACCACTACGATCGCCAGTCGCTGAACTTCTGGCTCGACGAGCTGCGCGACCTTGGAGCAAGCTGGCTCGTCCTGCCGAGTAGTCTGGATCAGCCGGTCCCGGAGTACTTTCTCCGCGAGCTGATCGCGGCCCACGTCGAGCCGGTCATTCGGGTCGACGTCTGGCCGATCGGCCCGGTCGATCGTTCCCGCCTGCTGGAGGTCTGTCGTGATTACGCGAGCTGGGGTGTGTATTATCTGCACGTCTACAACGAGCCCAATCTCGCGACTCAGTGGCGCATGGAGGAATGGGCGGCGCCGGGGCTGGTCGAGAGATTTGCCGCGATGCTCTTCCCCGCGCTGGAGGCGATGCACCAGGCCGGTCTCTTCCCGCTGATCACGCCGCTCGCGCCGGGCGGTCACTATTGGGACCTGACCTTTCTGAAGCAACTGCTCGCCTCGCTCGCACGCGACGACCATGAACACGTTCTCGACCGCCTGGGCGTCTGCATCCACAACTACGCAAGTAATCGACCGCTCGCCTGGGGCAAAGGTGGTCCCGAACGCTGGCCGTACGTTCGACCATACAACTGCCCGAGTGGCTCGCAAGACCACCGCGGCTTTTGCCTGTTCGAGTGGTACGACGCGATCGTTCGCGACCAACTTGGGCGCTCGCTGCCGATGATTTGCGGTGAGACCGGTCTCGTGCCCGGCACCCAGAACGATGCGAGCTTTCCGGTCGCGGACGAGATGCTCCACGGCCAGCGCTCGGTCGAGCTCGCACGCATGGTCATGGACGGCGACGTGCCGGACTATCTGCTCAATCTTGCCTTCTGGGCCCTGGCGGCGGGCGACGAAGACCCGACCGAGACCCACGCCTGGTACAAACGCGACACGTCGACGCTCCCGGCCGTGGGAGCGATCAAGCAACTGAAGAAACACCCGCGGCGCTTCAGTTGGGACGACTCCGCCAATCGTGCGACGACGGGCGAATCGACGCGGCCGATTTACCACTACGCGCTGCTCCAGGCGCCCGGTTCATCGCCCGGATCCCCGGACGGCCCGGCCCGCTGGCTGCTGCCGGCGGCGATGGAGTACGTCGCGCACTTTCGCCCGACGGTTGGCTTCAGCGTTGACGAAGCGCGTCGGGCCAGCCGCGTGACGGTGATCGGGACCGATCCCCGTGGCGTCGCGAGCGCCGAAGATACCTTGAGTCAGGCAGGGTGCCTGGTCGAAGGTCTCGCCGTCAGCTCCGAGAACGAGCTTCGCGCGGTCCTGGGCGAGTTGGTGCAGCGCGGCCGTCGCTTCCGGCGGTTGCCCGGATAGGACTCGTCAACCCCGTCGCTCCACTTTCCGGCAGCCCGGCCGGTCGTAGCGGTGGAACTCGCCGGCGGGAGTGCAGGCGATGCGAATCGACGGCTCATCGCCGAGGACTTCGATGTGATGCCACAGGTTCTTCGGGGCGAAGACGATGTCGCCAGCTTTCACGTGGTGCGGTTCGGGTGAGTGCTCGTACTGCCAGGACAGCTCACCCTCGGCGATGATCCACGCCTCGTCGTGCAGGTGATAGTGATGATCGTTCGGATGGCCTGGCGCCTGGCAGATGACGGTGATCACAAATTCATCGGAGATGACCACGCGCTCGGACCAGGGAGGCGGGCCTTTCCGCTCCTTAATCTCCGCGATGCGTGCGGTCAACGTGTTCTGATCGAGAGCAAAGCTTTGCAGCATTCGGTCCTCTCCCGGCGAATTTCGCCGTCCCTGGTGCTTCCGCAGGGGGTATGTCGGAGCTGGATGGTGGAAAATTGGCCGACAGGGCCAATTTTCCACCATCCAGCTCCGACATCCCCCTGATCCTGCACTGGCGGCGAGCACCATTATCACTCTGCCGCGACAATCAGGCAACTCCAACAAGGCCAGGGTGAAAATCCGCGCGGGATAAGGTAAAATACTAAAGGAAAGCCGAGGTGGGAAGCGCGGGGTTTGCCTGTCAAACCCCGCG
>DATLRG010000081.1:0-3847 GCA_035534795.1 Chloroflexota bacterium | reverse complement strand
GCGGATTCCGCTGATCGTCGAGCCAAACGTGTACAACCGCCGTTATCTGGAAACCAAGCAGGCCAAGCTCGGTCACTTGCTCGAGTTACCCGGTGTATGATTGAGGAGGATGAGGATGGGACGTCACTTCGAGGGGCGGCTGGTTGGCGAAGGGCTCCGATTTGGCATTGTCCTCGCGCGCTTCAATAGCCTCATCACCGCGCAGCTGCTTGCCGGGGCGATGGACGGGCTGATCCGGCACGGTGTGGCTGACGACAATGTCGACGTGGCCTGGGTGCCCGGATCGTTTGAGATTCCGCTGGCGGCGAAGAAGCTAGCTCAGTCCGGTCGTTACGACGCGGTCCTCTGCCTCGGGGCGGTGATCCGCGGCGCCACGCCGCACTTCGACTACGTCGCGGCGGAGGCGTCGAAGGGCGTCGCGGCGGTCGCGCTGCAGACCGGCGTGCCGGTGATCTTCGGCATTCTGACGACTGATACCATCGAGCAGGCCATCGAGCGAGCCGGGACCAAAGCCGGCAACAAAGGCTACGACGCCGCGGTGAGCGGCATCGAAATGGCGAATCTGCTGCGAACGATGGAGTGAGACGGTATCGCGAACTGTCGTTTGCACACACCACCGACACCAACATTCATTCGCGGTCACGGTCAGCCGGCCCAGGTGGAGTCCGTAGGGTGGCAGCTTGTCTGCCGCCGCCCGGCCCATCGTGGACGACCGCGGTCCCGTCCCGTAGGGTGGCAGCTTGTCTGCCGCCGTCCGGTCCTGGTGCAGCGTCGGCACATCGCGGCGGCAGACAAGCTGCCACCCTACGGACTCTGGACCGAGCGTCAGCTCACTCTTTCCGAAAGCCGCTACAATCGCGTGGGACGGCCAATGCGACCATACCTGGGTCTGGATTTCGGTGGAACGAAGCTCGCGGCCGGGCTGGCCGACGAGACCGGACGGCTGCTGGCCTTCGGGCGTTGCCCAACTGAACCCGCCGCGGGCGCGGCGGGCGCCATCGCGGCGATGCGCCGGCTGGTCGCGGCGTTTCCGCCCGAGGCTGGCCGACCGGTCGCGGTCGGCATCAGCTTCGGCGGGCCGGTCGATCTGGCCTGCCAGCGGACCTTGCTCTCGCACCACGGACCGGGCTGGGAGGACTTCCCACTCGTCGAGCGCATCGCCGACCTCTGGGCGTGCCCGGTGGCGATGGACAACGATGCGAACGCCGCCGCGCTCGGCGAAGTGCGGTACGGGGCCGGCCGTGGCCGACGCAACGTGCTCTACGTCACCGTCAGCACCGGCATCGGCGGAGGCGTGGTGGTCGATGGCAAGGTGTATCGCGGTAGCCATGGCCTCTCGGGTGAGATCGGGCACACCATCGTCCGTCCGGATGGACCGCTCTGCCCGTGTGGCAAGCGCGGCTGCCTCGAGGCCGTGGCTTCGGGCCCGTCGATCGCGCGCGCCTACGCCGAGCAGGCCGGCCGGACCGATTCGGACGTCACCGCCGAGGATGTCTTTCGCCGCGCCGCGAACGGCGATGTCACCGCCCGCGACGTGCTCGACCGGGCGATCCACGCGCTGGGTCTCGGGCTGGCAAACGCGATCAACCTGTTGGACCCGGAGCTCGTGCTGATCGGCGGCGGGGTCAGTCGCGCGGGCGACGCACTCTTCGTCCCATTGCGCGAGGCCGTCGACGCCGTCTGCGCGCCAGCCCCAGCCGGTGCCATTCCGATCGTGCCGGCCGTGCTTGGCGACGCCGTCGGGGTGCTGGGCGCGGTGGCGCTAGCCTCTGATTCAGCAGCCTGACCCCTTTTGATTCGCGGCCAGTGGGAAGTACAGGGTGAACGGGCCGCGCGCCGTCACCGTCGGAGCCGGCGCCGGGCCGACGGTGGCATCGCTCTGGGTGACCTGCTTCGCTTCGACGTTGCCCGACCAGTCCCGGGCGAGGCTGCGGAAGGCGTATTGGTGGCCCGCGGCGGGCTTGAAGGTGCCCGAGGTGCTGGTCGTATCCGTCAGCCAGTTCGTCCAGTAGCCGCCGGTGGTCAGATCGCGGTCCTGGATCGTGTAGTCGAAGATGCCCCAGCCGCCCGGGTCGCTGCCGCTCCAGCTGAGCTGAACGTCCCCCTGGCTGCTCGAACCGGGCGCGACGTTCACGTCCGACGAGGGGAGCGTCGTGTCGGGCGGCAGGTCCTCGACCAGAAAGACGGTGGGCCCGCCGATGATGTAATCGCTCGCTTGCCAGGGGTTGTCGTAGTTCCGATTATCGGTGGCCGGGGCGAGCGTCACGGAGTAGCTGCACGCGGGAGCGATGCCCCGCGGCGTGCCGTCCTGCTGGATCAGGGTCACGCTCGTTGCCAGCGCACCTTCGCCGGGGACCGTCACGGTGACCGGCTGGCCGGTGTCGTTCCAGAGCACCGTGCTGCGGTGCGCGTTCTGGCCCGGCACGCCGAAGGTGATCCACTCGGCGCCGTTCGCAGTGGAGCGACGGACGGTGGTGAAACCCGCGAGGTACTGCGCCGCTAGCTGATACGCCGCGTAGATCGGCCGCTGCGAGCCGTCGTTGCGAAACATGCCATACGCGTTGACGTTGCCATCGTCCTGGAGCTGGAACTCGAAGACGTGCGTCGCTCCCGCGGCGAACCCGTCGGCGATGGCCTGGATGATGAATGAGGCCTGCTCCTCGATCGTGGCGAAGCCCAGCGCCCAGTCCCCATTGGGATTCGTTCCGCCGGGATAGTCGTTACAGTTAGCGTACTGTATGGCTGGCTCGTCGCACGCCGGCGCGTTGGTCTCGTTGACCCACATCTCCTTGCCGGCGATGCCCGCCTGGGCGAGCACGCTCTCAGCCGAGAGCGTCTTCGTGTAGACGTCGCTCGATCGGCTGTACCAGTGCCAGGGAATGACGTCGAAGTAGTAGCCATTGGCCGGAGCGGTGGGGTCGGCGAGAATGTCGGCCACGAACTGCTTCAGCCAGGCCTGATTGCCGTACTGATTGGCCCACTGCCAGTACATCATCCCTCCGACCAGGATCCTGGCGTTGTAGTCGGCGGCGTGCGCCGCCAGGTAGGCGACTTTCAGCAGCTGAACGTAATCGTCGACCGAGCCGGTCCAGAAGTCGTTGAAGTCGGGCTCGTTCCAGATTTCCCAGTCGTGAATCTGGTTATGGTAACGAGACACCGCGTCAAACACGAAGACCGCCCAGGGGTTGTTCGGGTTGGGCAGCTTGCCTGGGGTCCAGTTATCGGAGCCATCAGCGAACGTGTGGTTGTAGAGACCCCGGGGCGGCGTGGTCGCACTCGACGTCAGCGTGCGCAGGCCGCCATACGGCGCGTTGACACCCTGGCTTTTGATCGCGGCGCTCGAGGTCGTCGCGTAGAAGCTCGGCGTGCCGAGCAGCACCGCGTCGGTGTTCAGCCCATTATCGACGTCGCCCTGGACGACCGGGTCCACCTCCGACCAGTCGAAGTTGCCCTGGCTGGTCTCCACCTGGCTCCAGTAGATCACCCAGCGATTCCAGCCGGCGCCACCCTGGGTCGCCTCGGCGTAGCGTGATCCCGCCAACAGGGGCGGCGAGCCGTTGAGGGGGTTGCCCGCGGCGCTGACGAAGTCGATGCCGAGGTTGGCGCTCTGCGTGGCCGAGGGCCCGTTGGCGTGGGAGGCGTCGGCCGGGAGGATTTGCGCGACAACCACCAGGAGCAACCAGATCCACCGCCAGCCAGCACGAGGCGAGCGCGATCGAACCCCCAACCCCCACCTCATCAACCCGGGTCATCGCCTCGATCAGCCTGGCTGGCTGGTCGAGCGCGTGCCGGTATCCTATCAGGGTAGTGGGGGCTCGATCAAGGGGGAAAAAAGCCAGAGAAGGCA
>DATLRG010000080.1:0-3318 GCA_035534795.1 Chloroflexota bacterium | reverse complement strand
CCGATTCCGATGGCCAGCCGACTGACCCAGAACCAGACCGCGGCCTTCGCGCCGCCCGCCCTGGCTTCGAGGACCACCGAGCCGGCGCCCAGGACGAGCAGAGCGGACCGAACGAGCCAGAGCGTGCCAAAGCGGGTGCTGAAGAGCAGAACGCCGAGCGCGGTGCCCGGCGATCCGAGCGAAGCCGCCGACGCTGGCGTGGTGCCGGCGAGCGACAACTCATCGGCCGCGCGGAGGATCTGCCCGACCAGCAAGAGCAGCAGCGCCGCGACGAAAATGGACCCGAGTGAGTCCCGAGCATCGGGAGTTGAGACTTCAGTCGGCCGTTCCCGGCGACGTCCGACTGAAGTCTCAACTCCCGATGCGCCGGACTCGTGCCGCGCGATCAGCAGGACGAAGGCGGCGATGCCAAGAATGAGCACCGCGCTCAGATCGGTGAGCCAGCGGCCCAGGACGCCAGCCGGCGTCGCCTCGCCTCCCTGCGCCGCGCCCAGCTCTTGCGCCGAGACAACCGGTATCCCGGGCGCCTCGCCGATGCCGAACGCGAAAACACCGGCCGTGCCGTGGCCATCGTCCGCGGAGACGACGTGCCAGACCACGGTGTAGGTGCCGTTCGGCAGGTCCGGCTCGACGGCCACGGCGAGTTGGGTGGGATCGCGCGGATCGACCCTGCTCGGGGCCGACTGGACCGGCTGTCTCTCGGCATTGTAGACGACGAGGCTGGAGAGGCGGGGCTCCAGCCTTTCGCCGAACCAGATGTCGACCGTCGCCGGGGCGGTCGCGACCGTCGCGTCGGCGGTTGGCGAGCTGCCAACGGGATAGGCGTGCGCGAAGGCCGTGGCCGGCGTGCCCAGAAGGAGCAGGAAGGCCAGCAGGGCGATCCGCGTGGGTCCAGCACGGCGGACGAAGCTCCGAAACACAGTGTACCTGCCAGGAGGTCTTGTCGTGAGGCTCGCTCCCGCACGCGAGATTCGGCCGTACTGCCTGCCCTCTCAGCCTGCGCCAGTGTTTCGCCAGAGCGATGGACGACCGCCGATGGAGTCCGCTCGGTAGGAACGAGCACCAACTCATGATACGCCCGAATCGGTAGGCAGACGACGCTTCTCTGCCGATTATCGCGGCGGTCAACGGCCTGGCACTTGGCGGCGGCTTTGAGATGGCCCTGGCCTGCGATCTCGTGATCGCATCCCACCGAGCGCTATTTGCCTTGCCCGAGCCGCGCGTCGGCCTGGCCGCCCTGGCGGGAGGATTGCACCGGTTGGCGCGCCAGATTCCTCTGAAGCAGGCGATGGGGATGATTCTGACCGGCCGTCGTGTGGACGCGCAAGAAGGACTCCGCCTTGGCTTCGTCAACGAGGTCGTGCCGCCTGCAGAGCTGCTCCCCGCGGCTCGGCGCTGGGCCGAGCAGATTCTCGAGTGCGCTCTACTCTCGGTGCGCGCCAGCAAGCGAACTGTGCTGGAAGGTCTCGGTCACCCCTCGCTACAAGAGGCGCTGGGCAGCCGGAACGACGCGATCGAAACGATGCTGGCGAGCGAGGATTTCAAGAAAGGCCCGCGGGCCTTCGCCGAAAAACGCCGGCCAAAGTGGCAGGGCCGATAGAGCTGCGTAGGTGGTGATTACCGGGAGCGAAGAGGAGGCTACGGAGCGGCTGTTCGGACCAGATGGTCGCCACTAGAAATCCCTCTGGGGATTCGTAGCCAGCGGCTGTGTCGCGCCTTCTGCGTCCAGCACCGTTCTCAGCGCGGCGATCGCCGCCTCGATCATCGAGTCGTCCGGCTCGCGGGTGGTCAGGCGCTGGACCGCCAGGCCGGGCTTCATCAGCGTGCGGACGATCGGCCGGTGGTAGTTGGTTGCTCCCAGGCGAATCAGCTCGTAGCCGATGCCGGCGATGACGGGAATCAGAAGGATCCGCGACAGGACGAGCTCGACGATGGGCGGGTGGCCGAGGATCGCGAAAACCAGGAATGAGATGATCACCACGATCACCAGAAACGTCGTCCCGCAGCGAGGATGAAGCAGGGTGAAGGGGCGGACGTTCGGGACGGTGAGGTCGACGCCGGCCTCGTACGCGTTCACCGTCTTGTGCTCGGCGCCGTGGTAGCCAAAGACGCGCTGCACGTCGGGCATGAGGCTGATCGCGGCCATGTAGCCGATGATCAGCGCCAGCCGAAAGACCGTCTCGATCAGATTGCTGAGAAACGCCGAGGAAACCTGTCGCCCTACCAGATTCGTCAGGAAGATCGGCAGGAGGAAGAAGAGAGCGACCGCCAGGCCCAGCGCGACAACCATGCTGCCGAGCACGACCGGCTGGGTCCCGCGCTTGCTCTCCTCGATCGCGGTCGCTTCGGCCTCGCCCCCCATCGCCACGTCGGCCGAGAAGGCGAGCGTGCGCATCCCCAGGGCGAGAGTGTCCCAGAGAGCGATGGCGCCGCGCACGAACGGCCAGCGTGCCCACCGGCTACGGTAGATGGCGCCGTTGAGCGGCTCGCCGTGGATCACCAATTGGCCAGACGGATCGCGGACGGCCACGGCCATCGAGCGCGCGCCACGCATCATCACGCCCTCGATGACCGCCTGGCCACCGTAGAAGGTCGTGGGCGTCGGGTGCCGGGTGGCAGGCGCTGGGGTCTGGTGATGGGGAGAAGGCTCTCGCCGCACCGATCTACCTCCCATTCTGCCGGCCGAGGATGGTCAGGGGGTGGGATCAGGACCCATCCCATCGCCGAGCGTCCAACCCCCGCGTTACTTCACCGCCACTGCTTCCTTTGCCGCTGCACCGGCGGGTCCTGCCGCAGTCGCTTCCTTCGACGCGTTGGCTTTGGCCATGCGGCGCATGAAGCGCTCGACCTGGCCGCCGGTGTCGACGATCCGCTGTTGCCCGGTGAAGTGCGGGTGGCACTTCGAGCACAATTCGACCTTCAGCAGGTCTTTGGTGCCGAACGTTTCGAACGTGTTGCCGCAGGCGCAGACCACGGTCGTCCGCATCCAGGCGGGATGGATATTCTTCTTCATGCTGGTCAGACCCCGTAGACGCTGATTTGCTTTTTTTCTTTGCGGGCGAACTCGAACTTCACCTGACCGGGAATCATCGCGAAGAGCGTGTGATCGCGGCCCATGCCGACGTTCTTCCCGGGCAGAAATCTGGTCCCGCGCTGGCGAATGAGCACCGATCCCGACAGCACCTTCTCGCCGTCGGAACGCTTCACGCCGAGGCGCTTCGCGTGGCTGTCGCGGCCGTTGCGCGTGCTCCCCGCGCCTTTCTTATGTGCCATGAGTTGTTCCTCTCTTTCGTTGGCAGCTAAAGTCATGCCACGGTG
>DATLRG010000079.1:0-5075 GCA_035534795.1 Chloroflexota bacterium | reverse complement strand
CTGGCTGGTCTGCCGAGGCACCACCAAGGTGGTGCCTCGGCAGATCAGCCAGACAAATCTGACAATTGCTCTAAAATGCTACGATTTTGGGGAGGCGCCGAGTGAAAGCACTCGTTCGCGCGACATCCTTCCTCGGACCGTACTGGGTGACCGCGCTGGGCGCACTGGTCAGTTTGTTCGTCGTGAACGCCGCGAACCTGATCTACCCTCAGCTCATCCGTCGGATCATCGACGTCGGCATCGCCAACCGCGACTGGAATACGATCCTGATTTCCACGGGCGGTCTGCTGCTGATCGCCGTGATTCGCGGCGGCTGCACCTTTCTGCAAGGCTATCTGTCTGAAAAGGCGTCGCAGGGTTCGGCGTACGACCTCCGCAATCTCATTTACGGGAAGCTGCAAACTCTGAGCTTCAGCTATCACGACCAGGCTCAAACCGGTCAACTGCTCACGCGCGTGACCAGCGACGTCGAGATGGTGCGTCAGTTTACCGGCCAGGGCTTTCTCCAGCTTCTCGGCGCCTTCGTCACGATTTTCGGCAGCGCGGCGATTCTGATCGCCATGAACCTGAAGCTTGGTCTGCTCGCCCTGCTCATGCTGCCCTTCATCTTCCTGATCTTCGGCCGCTTCGCCCGCTCGGTCCAGCCCCTCTTCGCGCAGGTCCAGGCGAAGCTCGGCGCGCTGAACACCGTCCTCGAAGAAAACCTGGCCGGCGTCCGCGTCGTCAAGTCGTTCGTTCGCGAGGAGTTCGAGCGCGTGCGCTTCGAGCGGGGCAACCAGACGCTGTTAGGCCAGAACATCGAAGTCGTCAAGCTCATGAGCGTGAACTTCCCGCTGATCTTCTTCGTCGGGAACCTCGGAACGGCGCTCGTGGTCTGGTACGGCGGCATGGAAGTCATCGGCCACGCGCTGACTCTCGGCGAGTTGGTCGCCTTCACCGCCTACCTCAACTTTCTGATGTTCCCCATGTTCATCCTGGGAATGATCGCGGCGATGCTCGGGCGCGCCGCCGCGTCAGCCCACCGCATCTTCGAGGTGGTGGATGCCGAGAGCGAGGTCAAGGACCGGCCAGACGCGAAGGAGCTCCCGCCCATCGTCGGCGCGGTCACGTTCCAGGACGTCAGCTTCAAGTACGCTGGCGCGGAACGGTTCGCGCTGAGCCAGGTCAGCTTCGAGATCGAACCCGGGAAGACCGTCGCGATCGTCGGGACGACCGGTTCCGGGAAAAGCACCGTCGTCAACTTGATTCCCCGCTTCTACGACCCGTCGGCCGGGCAGGTCCTCATCGACGGATTTGACGTGCGCGAGGTGACCATCGACAGCCTGCGCCGCCAGATTGGCGTCGTGCTGCAGGACACCACACTCTTTGGCGGGACGATCCGCGACAACATCGCCTACGGGCGGCCGGAGGCGACCCTCGACGACGTCGTCGCGGCGGCAAAGGCTGTCCAGGCGCACGATTTCATCCTCGAGCAGCCGGAAGGCTATCAGACCATGGTCGGCGAGGGCGGGACCGGACTGAGCGGCGGGCAGCGGCAACGCATCGCGATCGCGCGCGCGCTCCTGCTCGATCCACGCATCCTGATCTTCGACGACAGCACCTCGTCGGTTGACGCGGAGACCGAGTACCGCATTCAGCAGGCCCTCGATCGGCTGATCGAAGGTCGCACCACGTTTATCATCGCCCAACGGGTGAGCAGCGTCCGGCGCGCCGACGTGATTCTGGTCGTCGACGACGCGGAGATCACCGCGCGCGGCACCCACGAGGAGTTACTCGGGTCGAGCCCGCTCTACGGCGAGATCGTCTCATCGCAGTTGCACGACGACACGGTCCCAACACTGGTTGGTGAGGTCTCCTGACATGTTTAGTGGTCCGCTGAACACCAGCAGCCTGCCCGACGGGAAGGCCAGCGACACCGGCCTGATCGTCAAGCGCCTGTTCGGGATGATGGCGACGTACAAACGGCGGTTGATCGCCGTCCCCGTGCTCGGCCTGGCGACCGCCGCGGCCAGCGCGCTCGCGCCGTATCTGATCGGTCGCATCTTCGACCAGTTCATCGCGCGGGCCGACATCGCTGGCCTGACCCGGACGGTCCTGTTCCTCGTCGGCATCTACTGTCTGAGCGTCGTCGCGCGGATCGTCCAGTCCTACATCATGGGCTGGGTGTCGCAGCAGGTGCTCTACAAGCTGCGCGAGCAGATTTTCGGCGCCTTGCAGCGTCAGTCGATGGCCTTCTTCGATCGCAACGAGAGCGGCGACCTGCAATCTCGGCTGTTGAACGACGTCGACGTCATCAACAACTTGCTCGGCCAGGGCCTCGTCCAGGCCGTGGCGAGCTTGCTCGGCATCGTCGGCATCCTGGTCGGGATGTTTTTGCTGAACTGGCGGTTGGCCCTGGCGAGCTGCATCGTCATCCCGCTGATGTTTGGCGTGACGAACTTCTTCTCGACGCTGGCCCGACGCGCCTACCGCAAGACCCGTGAGACGATTGGCAACGTCTCCGCGAACCTGCAGGAGGACATCGCGGGCGTGAAGGTGGCGCAGGCGTTCAACCGCGTCGAGCTGAACCGCGAGCGATTCGCCGAGCGAAACGCCGCAAACCGCGACGCGAACGTCGGCGCGAGCGCCGTCACGGCCGCGTTCTTCCCGGCGATGGACGTGCTCAGCACCATCGCGATCAGCATCGTGGCCGGCTACGGCGGCTACCTCGTCATCACCGGTCAGGCGACGCTCGGCGTGATCGTCGCCTTCCTCGGGTACGTCCAGCAGTTCTTCTGGCCGATCCAGCAGCTCGGCCAGCTTTACACCCAGGCGCAGTCGGCGCTGGCCGCCGCCGAGCGCATCTTCGGTCTGGTCGACGAACCGGTGGACCTGCGCGATCCCGAGGAGCCCGTCGAGCCGGGTCGCCTCGCCGGACGCGTTGCCTTCGAGGGCGTCTACTTCGCCTACGACCCCAGCCATCCCGTCCTTCAGGGCATCGATTTTGAGATAGAGCCGGGGCAGGCGGTGGCACTGGTCGGACCGACCGGCGCCGGCAAGACGACGATCGTCAATCTGGTTGCGCGCTTTTACGACGTGACCGACGGACGCGTCACCATCGACGGGATCGACGTCCGCGACGTCGCGATTGGCAGCATCCGCAGCCAGATGGGCATCGTTCCACAGAACAGCTTTCTCTTCAGCGGGTCCATCCGCGACAACATCCGCTACGGCCGACTCGAAGCCGCCGACGAGGAGATCGAACAGGCCGCGCGCCTCGCGCGGGCGGACGACTTCATCAAGCGCCTGCCCAAGGGGTACGATAGTCCGGTCGGCCAACGCGGCGGCAACCTCAGCCAGGGTCAGCGACAACTCGTCGCGATCGCTCGCTCGATCCTGGCGGACCCGCGCATCCTGATCCTGGACGAGGCCACCAGCAGCGTCGACACGCGGACCGAGCTATTGATCCAGCAAGCCCTCGCCCAGCTCCTCGCGGGACGGACCAGCTTCGTCATCGCGCACCGCCTGAGCACGATCCGCAACGCCGATCTGGTCCTGGTGATCAACGACGGCCAGATCGTCGAGCGCGGCACTCACCACGAGTTGCTCGCCCGCGGCGGCATGTACGCCGAGCTGCACCGGCGGCAGTTCCGGGATTCGGCCGAGGAAACGGTGGGCGAACGGGTATCGGCGGGGTGAAGCTCCTGCAGGACGATACGCACTGGACGCATGAGGCCGAGAGAGGTGGACTTCGAGGCACGCATTCTTTGGCCGCGCGATTGCGTTAAACCCGTCTATGGCACCTTTCCCCGATGCCTCGGACCCTCTTGGTGTCCGCGGTGCTGATCTCGAACCTGGAATCCGAACTGTCGGTGCTTGTCTGGCCTGGCTCCGCCGTTAATCCAGGTCAAACTCACGTCGGCCTCGGTGTGGGGATTGACCCAGACGATGGTCCTGAGTTGCTCGACACTCATAGCCGCCCGGCGGAAGTGGCCACGGACCCGCTCGTCGAGTGATGACACCGTGCGATCCGCCACGATGGCAGCTTCAATGAGGTGAGCATCCTTCAGCATGATCTGCCGTTCGCCGTCGCCGGTCGCCGCGCGTGTGATCTCCTGGCGGAGAGCGTCGTCCGTCGGGTCACCCACGTAGTAAACACGGCGATGCTGAGACATCCAGAGCCGGATCGCGAGTGCGAAGAGGGACTGATGAACGTCCCATTCTGCCGAGATCGGTTCGCTCATGACGATCAGATGGCCTGCCTTCCGTACAGCCCTCAGGAACTCACGGCAATGAATGGTACCGAGATCCATCGCAGTCTCGCTCCCACACGACGCGGCAACATCTGCGTCGACGACCAGCCGTCTCGGCGACTTAACGGCCATTCGCGTGAGCGAAACGCACAGACTCCGCGGCACTGAGGTACCGGTGCTGCAAGTCTATCTCGACGTCGCCGAAGTCCTCCGGCCAGTCTCCAAAGGCACCCGCCTCCTCCAATGACCCGCTCGCAACTTGGGTCGCCCCAGTTCCATTCCGCGTGAACCAGTGAAGCCGCGATCGGTCAGATTGAAGCCGTCCTTCGGCGACGAGGGCCTGAATCGCGAGGAGAATCAAAGCACTGTGCGTTTCTACGATCAGTCTGACTCCGCCGTTGGCGGCGTCGACCATGAGCGACGCCATGGCCACCTGCGCCCGGGGATGCAGGTGAATCTCCGGTTGCTCTAATGTAGACCAATTGGCCTGGCTCGGCAACCAGCAGCGCGACGAGCACCGGAAGGACCTGTGAAACACCGAATCCGACATCGGCAACGCTGACGAAGTCGTCCGTCCGACGGTCGACGCTTCGGCGCAGCAGGCGGCCGACGCGCAGCTCCACCTGAGTGTCGTCGACAGGAATCGCCTCGACTCTGGACGCTAGCCCAAGGGTCTCCAGTGCATCCTCAAGTTTGCCCAGACGGGGATCCCCGGATTTCTGCCACTTGCTGATCACGCCCGCCACGTAGGGCTCGAATGTCCCCGGAAACGTATCCGATACTGCTGACGACTGATAGGTCCGGGCCGGATTCCCTCGCAACCCCGGGACGTGGATCAGCCGC
>DATLRG010000078.1:0-10671 GCA_035534795.1 Chloroflexota bacterium | reverse complement strand
CACACCACCGCCAGACTGACCCTCGTCCCGATTAACCCACGCCGGTCCGGGCTAGCCACCGCTCCGGCTCATAGATCTCGGCAAGCGTCGGCAGATTCGGCGGCCCGTTCCAGATACGGTTGAAGCGGTCGATGCCAACCTGGGCCACGAGCGCATTCACGAACTTTTCGCCCAGCCGGTACTGCTCCATTTTCAGGTCCAAACCGGTGATTCGGTTGAAGAGCCGATCCCCCAGTGGACGCTGCTCGTTGCGCGCCTCGAACCGCTTCTTCATCAATGGGTACGTGCTGAGTAGGCCCTGGCCCACCACGTCCATAACGTGGTTGCTATAGCCCTCTAAGAGACACATCAACGCCTGTAGTTTCTGGAAGATTTCCTTCTGCTCGTCGGTCATCAACAACTCGATCGCCGTCTGGGTGCGTGGCAGGTTCTGCCAGACGCGCTGCGCCAGGCCGCCGACGCCACCCGGACCGAAGGCGAAGCGCCCCAGGTCGCGGCCCACGCTGTCGAAGTACTGGCTCAAAAGGCCGTTCATGTAGTCGCGCAGCCACGGGTGCGCCTCGAACTCGAAGGCGTGGGTGGTCTCGTGCAAGGCGATCCACATCCGAAACTGAGTGCCGTCGAGGTTCAGCCTCCGCTCGGTGAACGCGATGTTCGGCTCGACGAAGTAGAGGCGCCCCGTCGTCACCGGCTCCTTGCCCAGCAAGGCCGTGTCGTACTGCCCGAGTACCCGCCGCGACAAATACCCGATCAACAGCCCGAGCTGGCCGCTGAGAACGATCTGGTTCACCTCGCCGAACAGGTGCGTTCCGATGGTCGACCCGCGCAGGTTGTCGCGGTTCATCGTCTCGAGCGGCTCGAACAGTAACCGAAAGCTGGAGACGTTCGCGTCGATCCACTGAAGCCGATCGAACGTCTCGACACTGCCGAGCGGCAGCGGGAGGGATTGCTTCAGATAATCCCCGATCACGGTCTCGCTCCGGCGGACCATCGAACGGTACTCCTCCGCGAGACCTTCCGACAAGGCCGTCACTCCCTGGTCGCGGTGGGCCATCTCCCGCGCGATCCCACGCGCACGGTCCCACTTGATCAGCCGGGGCGGCTCGGTCGAGGTCCGTCGGCTGGCGACGTAGAGAAAACCGGCCACGGTCCCCAACACCAGGCCACGCATCATCGTACTTGAGAAACTCACTTCCCCTCCTATAGTCGTGCCACGGTGAGAACTCCATGGCTGTGCTGGACTTGCTGCGCAAATCCAGCACAGCCATGGAGTTCTCACCGTGGCTTCACTCTAGACTGCCGACACTAGCGAAGAACGCGCGTGTCGCCAACGCGCCGTGTCAGCCGCTGTTGATCGAAGTACTCCATCAGCGCGAGCGCATACTTTCGGCTCGTCGTCAGCAAGTCGCGCACTGCGGCCACGCTCACCGAGCCGTGCTGGTGGAGATGGTCGACGATCCGCTGGCGGAGCTCGGCGAAAGCCGCCGCGTCAAACGCGATCGTCTCGCTGACTCGCACGATTTTTCCTCCGGCCGCGAGCGCTCCGAGCAGCTCGTCGTCGAGCCGCAGCCGCGTCGCCAGGTCGTCGAGAGACGGCGGCGAAAAGGGCTGCTCCGTCAGCTCCGCCACGAGCTGCGCGATTCTCGCTTCCTGATCCTGCGTAAACGTCACACTGTGACCAGGCAAGCGGACGGTGACATCCTCGACGACGATCGCGTCCGACGCGACCAACTGCTCCAACAGGGCCGTGAAATCGCGCGCCGAGACCTGGAGACGACTCTTCAGCTCTTCGCGCGACATGCCGGCGCGCAGTGGGAAGCGCTGGTGGTGCTGGCCCAACTCGAGCGTGACCTGGGCGCGGACCGCGTCGAGCGCGCGCGCGGACAGGTACGAATCGCCGACCTGCATCACGCGGCCGGCTGATTCCAGCGTCTCGATCAACGATCGCACCTGATCGGTCCCGAAGCCGGTCGCCTCGACGACCCGGGCCAGGTCCTGGCCGAATCCACCGCCGAGCGCGTTGAGGACCAGTTCCTCGGGAGTGCCCTGCTCCATCACCTCGAGCTCGTGGATCACGTCCTCTTGCTGTCGACGGTGTCGCCGGGCGTGCAGCGCGACGATCTCCCCGCCCCCCAGAGTCTCGTTCGGGCTGCGCAGGACGAACCGATCGCCTTTCAACACGGCGACCGGATCGACGAACCGGAGCTGGGCCCAACCATCCTCGCCCGGCAGGATCGAATCGGCGTCGAGCACCCGGACCCGCGCCATCACCTCCGCGCTCCCGCTGTGAAAGCTCACCTGCGCGTTGTGGACCAGGGGCGGTGCCCCGGCGAGGACCTGGACCCGCGCGTCGACGTTCAGCGTGGGATGGAGCCAGCCCGCCGTCGTCAGGACCTGGCCGCGCTGCAACTCCTCGACGGCGAGCCCGGCCAGATTGACGGCGACCCGGGACCCTGGCATTGCCCGGTCGACTTTCTGCTTGTGCGTCTGGATGCCGCGAGCACGGGCTCTCAGGCCGCCCGGCTGAATCTCGAGCTCCTGGCTGACCTGAAGCGGGCCGTCGATCAAGGTGCCGGTCACGACCGTGCCGAAACCGGCAATCGTGAAGACGCGATCGATCGGAACACGTGGACGGCCGCGATCGGGCTTTGGGGGCATGTCGTCGAGCGCGCGGTCGAGGATACCGCGCAGCTCCGCGAGGCCAACGCCGGTCGCCGCCGAGACCGGCACGATCGGCGCGCCCCGCAGCGGAGATCGATCCATCCGCTCGCCGACGTCAGCGCGGACCAGCTCCAACCACTCGTCCTCGACCAGGTCGCACTTCGTCAGCACGGTGACCGCGCGCTTCGCCTGCAGAATTTCCAGGATCGCGAGGTGCTCCTCGGTCTGCGGCATGATCCCTTCGTCGGCCGCGATCACCAGGAGCGCGAGGTCGATCCCGCCAGCGCCGGCGAGCATGTTCTTGATGAATCGCTCGTGGCCCGGCACATCGACGATGCTGACCTCGCGTCCGCTCGGCAGTCGCAACCAGGCGAACCCGAGGTCGATCGTCATCCCGCGCTCCTTCTCTTCGCGCAGGCGATCCGGGTCGATCCCGGTGAGCGCCTTCACCAGGGTAGACTTTCCGTGGTCGATGTGCCCGGCCGTGCCAATGACGTACATGGGCGTTCCCGTCAGGGGACGATCCGCCATCCCGCCCGTTGCAATTGGCGGACCCGCTGGCTCAGGTCGACGGACTCGTCGTGGCTGTTGTGCATCTGAACGATCCGTCGTTCGAGCAGGTTGAACACGATCACGCCCGTGCGCGTCGGGCGCAAGCTGGCTTCGCGCGTCACGTCGTCCACCACGCGAAAGACCGGTAGCTCGTCGGAAGGAAAGTACTCGATCGCCTCGTGGATGGAGTGGTAGGCCCCGCTGACATTGTGCTCGTCGAAGACTGCGAGGCCGCAGGTGACGTATTCCCGCAGGCGGGGACCGCGGCGCGCGGTCGCGTTCAGCAGCGCCATGACCGACGCCGACCCGCCCACGCACGCCTCCAGCAAGGTACCGAGCGCGCCCCCATCGTAGACGAAGCTAATCGTGCCGTCGCGATCCACGACGGTGAAACGGATCACATTCATGCCCAAACACTCCCCACTCTCCCGCGTAAGCATCATAGCATGGCGCCCGGCCAAGTGCATCGACGCGAGGAAGTGGCTCATGCAGCATGCCGAACTTTGGGCGGGCAGACCGGGCTGCCTTCAGAGGCTCGATCTGTACAGGGCGCGTGGAACGCGCTCGATGGTGAGGGATGCGCCGTGCGCATCCCTCACCATCGAGCGCGTTCCACACGCCCTCTATCCCGGCCTCTCCGGCTATTTCTCGATCGGCACTCCGACGAGGCTGCCCCACTCGGTCCAGGAGCCGTCGTAGTTCCGGACCTTGGGATAACCCAGCAGGTAGGTCAGGACGAACCAGGTGTGCGACGAGCGCTCGCCGATGCGGCAGTAGGCCGTGACGTTCTTCTCGGCCGTGACGCCCTTGGCCTGGTACAAAGTAGTCAGGTCCGCGGCAGACTTGAAGCTGCCATCCTCCTGCACGGCCTGGCTCCAGGGGACGTTGACCGCCCCGGGGATGTGCCCGCCCCGCTGCGCGCCTTCCTGCGGCAGGTTCGCCGGCGCCAGTAGCTCGCCGGAGTACTCCTGTGGGCCGCGCACGTCGACCAGGACCGTATCGGCCTCGCCAATTCCGGCCAGCACCTGGTCGCGGAGAGCGCGGATCGAGGCGTCCGGCTCCTGTGCGCGGTAGTCGGTCGCGGCGTGGCTGGGCGCGGCCGTCACGAGCGGGCGCCCCTCGGCCTGCCATTTCTTCCGGCCACCGTTCATCAGGCGAACGTCCCTGTGGCCGTAGAGCTTGAGCTGCCAGAACGCCCAGGCCGCGAACCAGTTGTTGTTATCGCCATACAGCACAACCGTCGTGTCGGCCCCGACGCCGGCCCCGCCCAGCAGCCGCTGGAGATCGGACTTGGAGATCAAATCGCGCCGGACGCGGTCGGACAGATCGGTTTGCCAGTTCCAACCCACCGCACCCGGTGCGTGACCGGTGTCGTAGGCGGCGGTGTCCACATCGACTTCGATGATGCGGACCTTCGGGTCAGAGAGATGCTCGGCGACCCAGGTCGTGTCGACGAGGGCCTCGGGATGCGCGTACGATGCTGCCATCGAACAGGTAGCCTCCTCACCAGAGTTGAGCCGGCGCCTGCGCGGCGCCCAGCCCGCGAACATTGCAGATAGATTATCGACTTAGTCGGGTATTGCTGTCAACACCTTTGACCGTGCCGGCGTAGCGTGGTACTGTTGAGCCGAAGCGATGAATCAACTGATCGGCCATGAACTGGTCACGCGCATGCTCGGCCGGGCGGTGGGCGAGGACCGGGTCCGACACGCCTACCTATTCTCCGGGCCGGCACGTGTTGGCAAATCAACACTGGCGCGCTGGCTGGCGCTTCGCCTCAACTGCACCGGTCCCGCGCCGCCGTGTGGCGCGTGCAAGACCTGCCAGCGGATTCTGAGTGGCACTCACCCCGACGTGCGCGCTCTCCAGTTGGCCGGCGACCGCGACCCGTCGCTCGGCCTCGCGTTCGACGTCCCGCCGCGCTCGAGTCGCAGTCAGGAAAGGGTGATCAGCATCGAACAGGTCTGGGCGCTCCAGCACGACGCGTCGCTCGCTCCGCGCGAGGCGCGGTGGAAAGTTTACCTGGTCGTCGGCGCCGAAAGCCTCAGTCGCGAAGCAGCCAACTGCCTCCTGAAGACGCTCGAAGAGCCGTCGGAGCGTGTCGTCCTGGTGTTGACCGCCATCGATCCGGCCGATTTGCTCCCGACGGTCGTCTCGCGGTGTCAGGCCATCCGGCTGGCACCGGTCGCCTTCCCGACGATCGCGGCGGGGCTCGTCGCCACCGACAAGTGCGCCGCGGATCGAGCCGATCTGATCGCGCGCCTCTCCGGCGGACGCCCCGGTTGGGCCATCGAAGCAGTGGCCCAGCCCGCCGTTCTGGACGAAAGAAACCGCGCTCTCGACGACCTGGGGCTAACCCTCGGCCGCGGCTTTCGCGATCGGCTGGGCCTGGCAGAGCGGTTGGCAGCCGACTACTCACGCGACCAGACCAGAGTCTTCCAGACCCTGAATCTCTGGCAACTCTACTGGTGGGACGTGCAACTGATCCAGCAGGGTTGCGCCGATCACGTCACGAACGTCGACCGCCGCGAGGATCTCGACGCGCTCGCCGTCCGGGTCCCCGATGCTGCGGTCCTGGCCTACCTGCGCGCACTATCCGTCGCGACCCAGCGTCTGCTGCAGAACGTCAATCCCCGGCTCACCCTCGAGACCCTGCTGGTCACCAGCCCCGTGGCCCGCTGAATGGTCAGGGCGGCGATTCGGTGGGGCCGGCCGGCAGCGAGGGACCCGCGTCCTGGCGCGTGATGGCGTAGACGTGGAGAATGCGCTGCAGCGCGGTCAGGTTGGTGAGCACCGCGAGAATCGCGAGCGCTGGTAGCTCGAGCCCCAGGATCAGCCCGACGCCCAGAATCAGCACCCGTTCCGGCCGCGGCGCGAACCCGACTTCGCACGTCAGCCCGAGCCCCTCGGCGCGTGCGCGGCAGTAGCTCACCATGAGCGAGCCCAGGATCACGGTGAATGCGAGCACCTCCACCACGCCGTCGCCCCGCCGCGACGCATCGTAGAGCAGGCCCAGCAGCAACAAACCTTCGGAGTATCGGTCCAGCGAGGAGTCGAGAAAGGCGCCAAACCGAGATGTAGCGCCGGTGACCCGCGCCAGCGCGCCATCCAGCGTATCGAACGCGCCCGCCAACAGGAGCAGCACCCCGCCCAGTCGGAGAGACCCGGTGGCCAGCACCGCGGCGACGACGACGTTCAGCAGAAACCCGATCACGGTCAGGCCGTTGGGAGTGACTCGTGTTCGCGCCAGCAGCGTCGCCAATGCTTCGGCGAGTCGTTTCGCCGGCCGCTTTGCCAACTCCAACATCCCGTCACGTCCTTCCGGCGATGGTGCCGCGCGGCCCCCACGCCCGTACGACGATTCTACAGGACCGGCGGCCCGAGGGATTCCTGAGCCGACCGGCTGCCTTCCAGCGGCGGCGCTGCCGCGCCGCGATCCGGGACGCCAGTCGCGGCTATCATAGCTGTGTTATAGCAATCTAAGATGCGCTCGGCCACGAGTGGCCAGGCGAAACGGGCTGCCTTTTGACGCCCTCGGCGCCCCAGTTCCAGCCGCAGCTCTCGGTCAGCCAGCACCCGGCGCAGCGCGTCGGACAACGCCAGGCTGTCCGACGGCGGTACCAGCAAGCCTTCCACACCGTGATCGACGACCTCGCGGTAGCCGGCGATGCGCGACGCCACGATCGACTTTCCCGCTGCCATCGCCTCTGCCAGCACGACGCCAAAGCTCTCGCCCCCCAACGACGGCGCGCAGACCACCTCTGCCGACTGATAATACCGCGGGAGTTGGTCCGGGGACGCGTAACCGGCAAAGACCACGTCGGGCACGTCGAGCGCCGCGACCAGGCTCTCGTACCGCTGTTGCTGCGCTGGACCGTAGGCGCCGACGACGATCAGGCGCGCTATCACCCCGGATCGCCGCAACAGCGCGAACGCTCGGAGCAAATAGCGGAAGCCTTTGCGCTCGTCCAGTCGGCCGACGAACAGAACGTTCGGCGTTCCGTCGACCAGGCCGGGCAAGGGGGCAGCGCTCTGAAAACGCTGGACGTCCACGCCGTTAGGAATGACCGCGTATTCCCCCGGAAAGTGGCGCGCCACGAAGGAGCGCGCGGTTTCGGATACGGCGATCCGGGCGTGCAAGCGGTCGGAGAACCGGCTCAGGAGCCACCGTCCATGCTGGTAGCCGCGCTCGTTCCCAGAATAGGCGTGGAAGGTCCCGACGTTCGCGGCGTCGGAGTGACGCAGGACCAGGAATGGCAGCAGCGGCATGAACGGCTCATGCACGTGGACGACGTCGAACTGATTCTCGCGCATGATCCGCTTCACCTGCCGGGACAAACCGAGCGACAGGGTGATCCGCGCGACCGAGCCGTTCGTCGGGACGCAGACCACCCGGCCGGTGGGGACCAGGTGCGACGACGGCACGGTTCCCGGCAGCGCCGACGACGGCGCGATCACCAGCGTCGCGTGCCCCAGGTCCCGCAGCGACCGATCGAGCTGCGACACGTGCTCGCTCACGCCGCCCGGGTACGCGTAGTCGTACGGAGAGACGAGGGCGATCCTCAGTCGGCGCATTCCGTCTTCCAGATCGAACGAAAAATCACCCATTGCGTGGGATTCGCGCGCAGATAGACGCCAAGATCAGTCAGCAGCCGCTCGGTCAGCAGCCGAACGTCCGCGCGCGCGTGCCCCGACCGTGCGACCGGAATCGGCGCGCCGATCCGAACGCGGAAGCGACGACCCGGCAGGCGTTGACTCGCACACGGGAGCAAGGGGGCGCCGGTTCGGAGGGCCAGCATCGCCGCCGCGACCGGCAGCTGCGCCGACCGTCCGCAGAAGGTGACGGCTTCTCCAGACCCGAGCGTGATGCGATCCGCCCCGATCCCGACGACCGCGTTGCGCTTCAGCGCCGCTCGGATCGCGTCGATCGCGCCGTCGCCGACGGGCTCGCAGATCAGCCCGGCCCGACGACGCAGTCTCAGCATCAGATCGAGCAGCTCAGGCGGCTCGATCCGTTCGACCGGCAGCACCACTTCGACGCCGCGGAGCTCTGCTGCGCGTCCGATGACTTCGATGTTCCCCAGGTGCAGCGACGCGAGCAAGGCTCCCCTCCGCGCCGCGAGCGCCCTGGCGAGATGCTCCCATCCTTCGACGTCAACTCGCGGGGCGAGATCGTCCTCGGAGAGCCGTGGCAGGCAAAACAGGTCGCAGTAATTCTGCGCGGCCGTGACGAACACCGTCCGCACCTGGGCGCCGGTCGGTTCAACGCCCAGCACGACCCGCAAGTTCGCCCGCACCGCGCGACGCCCACCCACGTTCGCCAGCCAGGCGATCCAGCCAGCCGCGTAGGTCAGCCCAACCACCAGCCACGGTGGCAACCGGGGTACCAGCGCCACGGCGATCCGAAAGGCCAGGTACGTCAGATTCACCCGGCGGGCGCGTGGCCGGCGATGAATTCCTCGACCAACTGGCGCGCCTTGGCGTCGGTGAACTGCCTGGGCGGAGACTTCATGAAATACGCCGACGGAGCCAGGAGCGGCCCCGCGAGCTTGCGGTCTAAAGCCAGCTTTGCACAACGCACGGCGTCGATGACGACGCCGGCCGAATTGGGCGAGTCCCACACCTCGAGCTTTAGCTCGAGGTTCAGTGGCACGTCTCCAAACGTTGTGCCCTCCATCCGGATGTAGCACCACTTGCGGTCCTCGAGCCACGGCACGTGATCGCTCGGACCGACGTGAACGTTCCCGGCGCCAAGATCGTAGTCGAGCTGAGAGGTCACGGAGTTGGTCTTCGAGATCTTCTTCGACTCCAGGCGCGACCGTTCGAGCATGTTGTAGAAGTCAGTGTTCCCGCCAAAGTTGAGTTGATAGGTCCGCTCGAGCTTCACCCCGCGTTCGCGAAACAGACGGGTGAGCACGCGATGCGTGATCGTGGCCCCCACCTGGGACTTGATGTCATCTCCGATGATAGGAACACCGCTGTCGACGAAGCGTTGCTGCCAGTCCGGCTCGCGCGCGATGAAAACCGGAATGCAGTTCACCAGGGCGCAGCCGGCTGCCATGACTTGCTCGGCATACCACTTCGTCGCCTCCTCGCTGCCGACCGGCAGGTAGTTGACGACGACGTCGGTCTGGGTGTCGCGGAGAATCTCGGCGACGCGGGCAACTTCGCCCGGCGCCGTCTGGACGAGCTCGGCCTGGTACCGGCCGATCCCATCTCCCTGCATTCCCTTCTGCACGGAAACGCCCAGGGCGGGGACCGCGGAGAACCTGTAGGTATTGTTCGGGGAGGCGAAAATCGCCTCGCTCAAATCTTTGCCAACCTTGTTGCGATCGACGTCGAACGCGGCAGAAAACTCGACGTCGCCCACGTGGTAGTCGCCGAGGACCACGTGCATGAGGCCAGGCACAAATTGGTCGATGGGCGCCTCGTGGTAGAACTGGACTCCTTGAATCAACGACGACGCGCAGTTTCCAACGCCGATGACAGCAACGCGCACTTTACCTGACAAGACGTGGGACTCCTTTGCAGATCATTCGGTGGTTGGTCTTGGGTGAGCAGGACGTGGCTGGTTTGTTGAGACACAGCGAAGGCTGTGTCTCAGCAAACCAGCCAATCCAGTCTGAAAATTGCTCTAGACTTCGCGGAACTCGCCCTCGACCGTGCCCTCTGGACCACCGGGGCCACCCTCGGCGCCCGGACCCGCCTCCGGGCCAGGACCCGCGCCGGCCCCGGCCGCGCTGCCGGCCTGGCCGTAAACGGCCTGCCCAACCTTCTGCAGCGCCGCGTTCAGGTCGTCGGTCGCCGATCGAATCGTATTGACGTCGCCGCTCTGCAGCGCCGACCGAACAGCCGCTACCTTGGAATCGACCTCGCTCTTCAGGTCCACCGGCACCTTCTCGCCATAATCGCGCATCGTCTTCTCCGCGGTGTAGGCGAGCGAGTCGGCGTTGTTGCGGAGTTCGATCTCCTCCCGCCGCCGCTTGTCCTCCTCGGCGTGCGCTTCACCCTCGCGCACCATGCGTTCCACTTCGTCCTTGCTGAGGCCAGAGCTCGCCGTGATCGTGATCCGCTGCTCGCGTCCGGTGCCCTTGTCGGTCGCCGAGACGTTCAGAATGCCGTTCGCGTCGATGTCGAACTTCACCTCGATCTGCGGTAACCCACGCGGCGCCGGGAGGATTCCGTCCAGAATAAACCGGCCGATTGACTTATTCTCGGTCGCCATCGGGCGTTCGCCCTGCAGAACGTGGATTTCAACCGAGGGTTGACTGTCCGATGCAGTTGAGAAGATCTGGCTCTTGCTGGTCGGGATCGTCGTGTTTCGCGGAATGAGCGGAGTCATCACGCCGCCCAGGGTTTCGATCCCCAGAGTCAATGGCGTCACGTCAAGCAGCAGGACGTCCTTCACTTCGCCTTGGAGTACGCCTGCCTGAACCGCGGCGCCGACGGCCACGACTT
>DATLRG010000077.1:0-3985 GCA_035534795.1 Chloroflexota bacterium | reverse complement strand
AGGAAGCTGACGCGCAGACCTGCGCGGCGTAGCCGCGGCTCCGCAGGAGCTCAACCGCCTGCCGCGCGCGCTCCGTCGAGGCGAAAGTGCCCACCACCCACCGGTTGCCTGGCGGCACGAGGTGGCTGGTCTGCATCCGTGTCCTCCTCACGGCCCCCCGACCGACAGGTCCGCGTCCAGCTCATCCTGGACCGCCCCGTCGATCGCGCGCGTCGTGCCGATGATCTGACCGTGGTTGAAGAGCTGATCGTCGACGGCGCCGCGGCTCGGCTTGACGGTCTGCGTGAGGTAGCGCGCGACCGGCGCCGGCACCTGGTCGGCCTGAACGAGCAACATCGGCCCGTGTTCACCCCGGTGGGAGAAGATCGCGGCGGGCGCGGCTTCTGGCCAATCGGCGGGGTTGACGAAGGTGAAGTTGTGGCCCGGCTCGGCGATTCCCCAGCCGAAGTCGCGCGGCGTTCTCCCGATCCACCAGCCGAGCCACTGTCCACTGTCACGGAAGCCGGCGAAGAGGACGGACTCGGCGTAAGGATCCGGTGCGCCCAAGCGCACGACGTGGCCGTACTGCCCGAGGTCTGCCGCGACCTGATCGGAGATGACCGAGCTCGGCCCCATCAAGTACAGGTAGGCTCCCATGAAGCGCTCCTTCAGTTCGGCGCGGGTGGTAGACGGAATCGTGTCCCGGGTCACGTAGACGTAACCGGTCGGCATGTGTGCGATAAACGCCAGGGCCGGCAGCGCGTCGTCCAGACCGTCGAGCGAGGCGACGACCACGGTCGGGGGATGCAGCGCGTGAATTTCTCCGCGGTAGTCGTCCACTGCCCTGGCCAGATCGGCCGGGGAGTCGGTCGGCCCGCGGATGCGCCGCACCGCGTAGCCGAGCTGCTCGACGTCACGGATGACAGCATCGTCGATCGCGCCCATCGCGTAGGCCGTCACTTTTCGATCGAAGGCGTTGCCGTGCGGCTTGAAGCGCTCCAGCGCGGCGGCGGTCACCGGCGGGAGACGGTCGGCGTCGACGAAGAGAATCGGCGCATCGATCGGGTGATGGATCATCGGGACCGCGGCGAACAGCGACGCTTCGTCGTCGGGGCGGACGAGGATCACCGCGGTCGGCTGGTCGGCCTCGCGATTGGCCGGGTAGATCATCTGGGCGATCGCGACGGCGGTTTCGTACGGATCTCGGCCAGCGACGCGGTAGGTGTTGCCGGTGACCAGCTGGTCCGCCGCCAGGGGTGGCGGCGCCGGTGTCTGGGCTGGGGCCGACGCGACGACCAGTGGCGCGAGCAGGGCCGAGACCAAGCCAAGGAAAGCGAGCAACCCGAGAGCGATGGGCATCCCGCGTTTCATCTACATGCTGCCCGGTTCCATCCCGTGCTGGACGAGCCAGTGGTCCACCGGGAGCGCGACGACCAGCCCGACGAGGACCGCGCCGAGGGTAGTGCCCCACCACATGACGTCGTCGTCGCGCGCCATGTGCTCCATCATCAGGTTGATCATTTGGACCCACCACATGAAGCCCATCATCCCGATCGTCATCGCCGTCATCGACAAGAAGGCGGGAGTGAAGGCGCGGCGCACCGCGGCCAGGTAGCCGAGACCCTCGTGACGCGCAAACATCCCAGCGTGCATCACCAGCCAGTGCAACAACAGCACGACGACGTAGACGATCACGATCTGCAAGAACATCGGGTTGCCGACCCAGAACAGCGGTCCGTGCAGGACGACGATCGGCAGTCCCCAGAAGAGCAGGAGCCAGGAAACGACGAGCATCAAGGGACCGTCGAAGGAGCGGTTCATCATGGCGGCGGCGAGGGTCCGCGCGAACCCGGATCGATGGAACGTCGTCATCGGTCCGTGGCGGGTCCAGCGCGTTCGATCGTAAACGACCTGATAGAGCACGAGGGCGAACGGCCCGAGGGCAAGGCCAAGGAGACCCCAGCCCACGATCATCACCGTGCCGATCTCGGGCACACGGATGACGCTGTAGACGACGAGCCAGATCGCGGCGGCGATGCCCCAGATGATCCAGAGGACCCAGAGCATCTCGAAGCCGGACAGGCCGGCGCCCTCGAAGCGGTAGGCTTCGATCTGCTGAGTCAAATCGGCCTCGCCCTGGACCGCGTACGAGACCTGATCGAGGCCGCCCAGCAGCCAGAGGTGGTTGTAGGGACCCTCGGCCGGGGTCATGAAGTACTCCGGCTTGGTCTTCCAGAGATACTGGTTGGTTGCCGGCGCGAGGCGGTCCTGGTCGGTCCAGAGGAGGGGGCCATACTCGCCGAGGCGACCCAGCGGGATGCCGACGGCGGCGAGCATGGGCTGGGCGGCGTTCGCCAGGACCAGGGCGTGATCGGCGGCCCAGCGCGTCCCGTCGAGCCCCCAGCCGACGTCGTGCGCCTCGTTTTGGAACTGTGCCAGGGCCACCGCCGCGCTGGCCGGGTCGGCGCCGCCGATCCGGGTGACCGTCCCGTAGTGGCCCAAATCTGACGGCGGAGCGACGCCGAAGAGATAGATCGCCGCCTTCCCGCCGCGGCGCGTGAGCGCCGCGCGGGTCGCGTCCGGCAGACTCCCGGACTGATCCAGGAAAAGCAGCGCATCCCCCGAGTAGGCTGCCCAGTACGCCGCGGGAAGGGCGAAGCGCGGGTCATCCGGGACGAGGAGCACGTTCTGGCGGTCGCCACCCGGTAGACGGCTGCGCAGCCGATCCACCCCCGCGCTCAGGTCGGCCGGGGTGCGTCCCGTCGCCGACTCGGCGCGCAGCCCGGCTGGCGGTGCCACGTCGACGGCGATGGCGGTCACGCCGCCGAGCGTGGGGATACCAGACGGACGCAGGCGTCCGATTTCCATCGAGGCTGCCGGGCTGTCCCCCACCAGAATCGGACCCTCGACGAGCCGAACGAGGGGGGCCGCGGCGGCGAGCGCCTCCCAGGAGTTATCCGGTGCGAGGATGACGGCGCGTGGACGGTGAGCGACGTTGGGCGCAGGGATCAGCGCGCGGGAGAGGCGAATCGCCAGAGCCGCCGGGTCGTCGGTATCCAGGCGGCTGGCATCCATCGTGTTGAGCGTGAGCAGACCGGTCGGGGGTGACCCTTCCGCGCCGGTCAGGGTCAATCCCCAGATGTACGTCGGGACGGCGAGCATCACCAGCGCCACGCACGCGGAGATCGCGACCGTTAGCCACCCGAGCAGGTTGCCAGACCGCGACACCCTACGTCACCAGGCGAATGACGCCGATAATCACAGCTCCGAGGAGCACGAGCGCGACGCTGGGCAGGAGCGTCCAGCGATGCTCGCGCCAGCTCAGGTACGCCAGGTACAGAAACCCACCCCCGCCGAGGGCCAGAGCGTCTCCCAGCACCGAGCGAGAAAGGCCCGGCAGGAAGAGATAGACGACCAGGAAGCCGACGATGATGAAGCCCCAGGTGATCACGTTGCGGATGATCGCCTCCCGGAGCGAGAGGCCCGCCGCGGTCAACAGCGCGATCACCGCGCCGACCTCCGGGATCAGGTGGAGAATCAGGCCGGCCGAGACCAGCAGGCCGACCACCAGACTCACGCCGTAGCTGGTCGCGGTGACGGCGCCTTCGAGAAAGGAGTGCAGCCAGATGCCCAGCGTCGCGACCCAGGCCAGGCCCTGGCGACCGACGTAGTCGAGACCGTCGCGGACGAGGATAAAGACGATCAGGCCGATCACTCCCCAGAGCCACGCCGACGGACCGGTTTCCTCGAGCGCGTCCGGAAACACCTCGAAGACGGCCGCGCCGAGGAAGATGCCCGCGGCCAGCGGCAGGAGCCACGGCCATTTTCGATTGATCTCTTCCTCGTGCGCCTCGGCCGGCGCGCGCGCGCCGGCGCGTTGCCGGGCGTGCCGTGCGCTCACGTTCTCCTCCGGGCCGGACCGGGCACCGCCGCCGGCCGACGCGTCACGGCCGGCGCGCCGGCCCTCCATCACCTCGGCGAGGCCGCATGTTCTGTGCCATCGAGG
>DATLRG010000076.1:0-2481 GCA_035534795.1 Chloroflexota bacterium | reverse complement strand
CGCTCGGGTGACGGTAGGCGTAGATCCCGAGCGGCAGGCAGACGGCGACCCAGACGATGCCGACGAACGCCGCTTGCCAGAAAGGGCGCCAGGTCCGCCGTGGAAAGCCGAGCAGCAACGGCACGGCCAGCAGTGGCAGCGGCGCGATCCGGCTCGAGATGTAGGTATAGAGGCTGAGACCCCCGGTGCCACCCGCGAACGCCAGGGACCACCACGAGTCTCGCCGCAGACCTCGGAAGAGCAAGCCATAGCTCAGGGCGAGAAAGAACGGGAGAGTGATCGATCGCAGCCCAATGCGGCTATAGTGCAGGTGCGTGTACGTGATGCTCAAGACGAACGCCGCCGCGAGCGCGGTCCAGTCTGCCCACCGCCGATCGGCACGCCAGGCGCGCAGCATCTCGCGCGCGCAGAAGAACGTCGTGACGACCGTCATCGCGCCGATCACTGCCGAGGCCAGCCGAATCGCATAGGGCGTTAGCCCCCAGACGCTGGCGAACAGACTGGCCCAGTAGAAGAAAAACGGTTCTCGTCCGTTGTTGCGTGGAAAATACAGGGGATGAGCGCCGTTCAACACGTCGGAGATGTCGAACAGGTTCGCGGCCTCGTCAAAGAAAAGACCGGGCGGAATCGAGTGCAGGCGCGCGATGCGCAGAAGCGCTCCAAACAGGACGACGGCCACGAAGGCAAGAGCGAAGGCGAGATCGCGGGACGCGGGGACGCGGGAACGCGGGGATGCGCCCATCTCAGGACCCCACGGTCAGCGTGGCGACGACGATGTGATCACCCGCGGGCTTTCCATCGAGCGAGACCGGCAGCCGCTTGCCATCAGTCGGATTGTACATCCCAACCTCGATCGGGTACGCGCCAGGCGCGAGGTCGTGAGGTAACGGCAGCGCGTACTTGTCGAGAACGATGTCGCCCGGGAACCAGGACGACGTTGGCCGGCTGCCGTTCGCCGGCGCCTGATCGCGCTGCACCACTACTTTCTCCTTCGCGTCGAGCACGTGAACGAACACGGTGTAGTCGCCGTCGAGGGCCGCGACATCCTGCCAATGCAGGGTTAGCCCGACCGTCGCCCCGGGTTGCACGCGCGTCGAGCCAAGGTCGAATCCCGTCAGTGCGATCGACCCGCCGAGTCGATCGTCCAACGCGTGTTGCGGCGGACTTGTCGCGACGGGTGCCAGACCCGGCTCGACCTTCAACGAGCCGAGAATGGCCGGGCTGGCGGACTGCCCCAGCGGCTCGACCGCGAGGCGATAGTCTCCCGGCGACAGGCGCGCGCCGATTGGGAGATGGTATTGCTCGCGCAGCACGTCGCCCACGCTCCACTGCACCGGCGGATAGCTGGTAGTGGCGAGCGGCACGTCGCGTTGCTCCGCGACTTTGCCGTCCGGTCCGATCAGCTCCAGGCGCAGCCCCGTGATCGCCGGGTGACCGGTCAACGCCTTCCAGACGAGCGTCAGATAGCCGGACTCTCCCGCTTTCACCGTGTCGCTCCCCGCGTACCCCAGCAGCGCGATCGAGTCGCCGAACGAGGCAGTGACGGTCTGGTAGCCGGCGATCCCGCCGGGCCAGATGCTCTGAGATGGCGCTCCGACGTGAATCGTCGCGAGTTCGACGCCGCCGGGGCTGATCGCCGCACCTCCACCGGTCGGCGTCAGGGGCTCGGGGTGGTCTGCGCTGTAGACGTTCAGTATCAGGTGGTAGGTCCCCGGCGGCGTGCCGGGTGGGATCATCAGACCGTGACGGTCGTCCAGCGCCTGACCGGTTGGCCACGCGCCGGACGGCAGATACCCTCCGCCAATGGCCTGGTCGGTCTGTGCCCAGGTCAAACCGGCGTCGTCCACCAAACGCAAAGCCACCGCCGGCTGCGACAGCTTCGCGGCGAGCCACCGCCAGTCGAGATCGATCGGGATGCTGTCGCCGGCGGGTGCCGCGTCATCTTGCCAGCCGTACCCCTGGAGGAGCAGCGACTGTCCGAACTTGATCTGAGTCGGGTGGCTGGTCAGGTCCTGAGTCGTGGCGAACCGATAGTATTGCAGGCGGCCGTTGACCTCCCAGATGTCGAAGGCGCGGTACGCGTGCGTCGTCAGCCAGCGTGGAATGAAGTAGCTCGGGTCGTAGTCCGGCGTCGCGTAGAGGAAGATCCACGCCCCCGAGTGGCCTTGCGCGATGTTCGTCAGGTCCTGGACCGTCGCGGTCCGGTCGAGGGGCAGGTGGCTCGGCAAGGGATACGTCGGGAATGGCTTCCGCAGGTAGTACATGTACAGCGGCAACTGCGACGTGCCATCCAGGATCACCGCGTCGTCCGGGCGAGCCAGCGCTTCGACCATCTGCATGTGGGTATTGTAGGCGCTCTTGAGATACCGCCCGGTCCACTCGTTGTAGAGTGGCACCATCGCGACCGCGAGCGCTCCCAGCAGTGCGAGCGTGGCGAGGGACGGTCGGGCGCGGGCGACGTTTGCGTTTGGACCACGAAGA
>DATLRG010000075.1:0-12627 GCA_035534795.1 Chloroflexota bacterium | reverse complement strand
CGTTCGAGCGATTCCTGGGGGATTTGCAGGTCTCCCAGGTCGGCGGCGTAGAGTCCCCGACCGTGGAAGTCGCTGCCGCCGGTCGGGATCAGATCGAACTGACGGGCGATCTCGCAAAGGCGCTCGACCGTCTCGGGCGGGTAGTCCCCGTAGTAGCACTCGATGCCCACCAGGCCAGCGTCGGAGAGTTCGCGCACGAAGGTCACCAGGTCGAAGCCGGAGTTTTCCCCGGGATTGATGTAGGTTGGGTGAGCGAGCACCGGCATGCCACCTGCCGAGCGAATCAGCTCCATGGCCTCGACCGGCGTCAGCTTGAACCGCTCGACGTAGGCAGGACCGTTCCGACTCAGGTAGAGATTAAAGGCGTCGCGGGACGTCTGGACGTACCCCATCTCGACCATCGCCTGAGCGACGTGGGGTCGGCCCACCGCGCCGCTGCCGGCGAGCTGCCGGACGCGCTCGTAGGTCAGGGACATGCCCAGCGCATTCAGCTTGGCCACCATCTGCTGGGCGCGCAAAATCCGCGAGTCCCGCAGCTTGGTCAGCGTCTCTTCGAAGTCGAGCCGTGATCTGTCGACGAAGTAGCCGAGCATGTGGACCTCCGTCTGCGGCACGTCGGTGCTGATCTCGATGCCGGGCCACACGTCCAGAGCCGTGTCCGCGGCGCGGACCAGCGCGCCCGGGACACCGTCGGTCGAGTCGTGATCGGTGATGGCGAGCAAGCGCAGGCCGCGCTGCAAAGCTAATTCAACTAGTTCTGCTGACGTCAGCACCCCGTCCGACGCGGTGGAGTGCGCGTGCAAGTCAACTTTGTCGTTCAACGATGAGTACCTTTCACCGCGCGAAATCGACGGCGCGGGTTTCCCGTAGGACCGTGACCTTGATCTGGCCCGGATATTCCAACGTGTCTTCGATGCGCTTGACGATGTCGCGGGCCAGGCGTACCGCCGACAAATCGTCGATCTCCTCCGGTTTGACGATGATGCGCACCTCTCGACCGGCCTGGATCGCGAAGGAGCGTTCCACGCCGGCGAATGAGTTGGCCACCGTCTCCAGTGCCTCCAGGCGCCTGACGTAATTCTCGACCGTCTCGCGGCGAGCGCCGGGGCGCGCACCGGAGATAGCATCAGCCGCCTGCACAATCATTGCCTCGATGGACTGAGGCTCGTCCATTTCGCCGTGGTGGTTACCGATCGCCGCCACGATCTTGGGCGCCTTGCCGTAACGCTTGACCAGATCGGCGCCGACGAGGGCGTGCGGACCGTCGACCTCGTGGCTCAGCGCCTTCCCGATGTCATGCATCAGGCCGGCCGCGCGCGCCACGTTCACGTCCGTGCCGAGCTCGGCCGCTAGCGCTGCCGACAGGTGGGCGACCTCGATCGAGTGATTCAAGATGTTCTGCCCATAGCTGGTCCGGTACTTCAGCCGTCCCAGCACCTTGATCAGCTCGGGATGCAGGCCGTGTACTCCTGCCTTCAAGGCCGCCTGCTCGCCCTCTTCGCGGATGATGTTTTCGACTTCCTGCCGAGCCTTCAGCACCACCTCTTCGATGCGAGCCGGGTGGATGCGGCCATCGGCGATCAGCTTTTGCAAGGCGAGCCGGGCGACTTCCCGACGGATCGGATCGAAGCCCGAGAGGGTGACGGCGTCCGGGGTGTCGTCGATGATCACGTCGACTCCCGTCGCACTCTCCAGCGCGCGGATGTTGCGGCCTTCGCGCCCGATGATCCGCCCCTTCATCTCTTCGTTGGGCAGCGCGACCACCGAGACGGTTACCTCGGCGACCTGGTCGGCGGCGCATCGCTGGATCGCGAGCGTGACAATCGCCCGCGCTTTGCGCTCGCCGTCTTCGCGCGCCTGCTGCTCGATCTCGCGAACGCGCCGTGCCGCGTCGGCGCGCACTTCCTGCTCGATTTCACGCAGCAGGAAATCCCGCGCTTCTTCCACCGTGAGCTGAGCGACGCGTTCCAAGTCGCGCTGGCGGTCCTTTTTCAGCTCTTCGATCTGTTGACGCAGAACGTCGATCTGGTTTTCCTTCTCGGTCATGGTCCGCTCGCGGCGGTCCGAGACGTCGGTGCGCCGATCGAGCGACTCTTCCTTCTGTTGGAGGCGTCGCTCCTGGCGGTGCAGCTCAGCGCGGCGGTCTCGGATCTCGGCTTCCGCCGCGGTCTTGATTTTTAGAGCTTCGTCTCGGGCTTCCAGGAGGAGCTCGCGCTGTCGGCTCTTGGCTTCGTCGAGAAGGCGATCGGCCGATTCACCAGCCAGCTTGACCCGCTGACGGACCTGTCGATTCCTCATCAGCCACCCGAGGGCGAAGGTGCCGGCGCCGCCGCCGACGACGACAATTGCTGAGACGATGTAGTACGTCAGCATCCTTCACCTCCTATCGACATTATTTCGTGGAAGCGAGCCAGCGGGCAGCATGCGGCCCATACACAAAATGGGCGCCAAAGCGCCCATTCCTCCCAGTCCCTCCAGCGCACAGCGGGGCCTGTCACCGCGCAAGACGGCCACCGATCTAGCCGCTTCCTTTAATCATAGTGGCGAAGACAGTCACATGTCAAGACAGAAGTCGATAGCCCGGCTGCTTCGCGTCACCGCGTTACGCCTCTGCCAGGAACGTCCGAACGGCCTGCAGGAACCCCTCGAACTGCTCACGGCGGATGTTGTGCCCCGCGCCGCGGAGTCGGACGACCTTGAGGGTCGGCAGCAGCCGCACGGCCTCTGCCGCGGCGTCGGGGGTGACGATGGACCCCTTCTCGGGATCGGCGGTGATCAAGAGCACCGGGCAGGTGATCTTCGGCAGGAGCTCCTGCCAGGTCGTGCGGTCGGGTGACCGCAACGCGCCGCCGAAGCTGAGGCTGACGCGGCGCTTCGAGTCTGCCCAGGGGCCGAGCTCCTCGTCCGACCAGGTCGGGTTTTGCTCGCGGCACAGGGCGATCAGCGCCTCACGCGACATCGCCTTTCGCTCCGCGGTGCCCGTGCGCATCCGAGTTGCCCGCGCCTCGATCTCGGCGTTGGCTGGCCGATTGAAATCGGACCGGAAGCCCGGGTCTTCGAGGATGGCGCAGCGCACCAGGTCCGGGTACAGGGCGGCCAGGTAGAACGAAGTACCGGCGCCCATCGAGTGCCCGCCGACCGCGGGCCTCTCCAGATGGAGCGCCCGGATCAAGCCGGCGAGATCCGCCGCTCGCTCCTCGGAGTTATAGCCACCCTCGGGCGCCTCGGAGAGTCCGTGCCCTCGAGCGTCCGGCATGATCACGTCATAGTCCGCTTCCAGGGCCCGCGTCGCGCGGGTCCAGCACAGCCCGTCGTCGGTCGCGCCGTGCGAGAGCACCAGGGGCGGCTTGGTGCCACCCGTCCGGTAGTAGTGGACCCTGATGCCGTTGGCGATCACGTCGCCACTGAGCCATTCCGCCACGATCTTCTCCTATCGCTCTGAGAATCTGAGAAACCCGTGATCTGTCCTGGTTGCGCTGTCACGCGCCGGCCCGCAACGCCTCCCGAAGCTCGCGGTACCCGATCAACTTGATGCCTTCGGTCTCGACCGCCCGCCGGACCGGCTCGCTCGCAACGACCAGCCGGTGCGCCTCGACTCTGGCGGCCGCGTCCGGCGCGATGGCCGTTAGCTCGTCGCCGGCCGCCGCCGCGTGCAGCACGAACTCGGTGACACCGGGCTTCAGCCCCCGGATGGCCTGGATCATGAAGCCTTCGAGCCGCTCCGGCTCGCTGAGCGGCAGCCCGGCCATGTGGTCCGGCGCGAGCAGCTCCGCCCTGGCCGCCATGACGACCTCGGCCAGGGCCGATTGGCCGCGCTCGACGAGGCGCCGCTCGGCTCCCAGACGCAGTGGCAGCCGGTAACGGCGCGCCAGGTCCACGTAGATGACCAGGAAGTCGGGGTGCGAGCCGAACACGCCCATGTGGTCGTCGAGCTTGGTCACGTCCACGCCCCGGGCCAGCGCCCACTCGACCTGCGCCTCGGCCTCGGCCCGGGCCGCGCGTGGGTCGCCGTGCTCGTGGATCGGCGCGCCGCGATGCCAGTAGCAACCCTCGGGGTCGACGAGGCCACTGTGCGGGTCGCGCCCGGCGGCAGTCATCGGGCCCCACCGATAGGTCCGCCACTCCGCGGTGATCGTCAGGTGGACGCCCACGTCGAGGCCAGCGGCCAGCTCGACCGCTTCGAGCGCCCACGGGCAGGGTACCATCAGCGAGGCCGCGGTGAGCAGCCCGCGCGTCAGCCCGGCCACGGTGGCGACGTTGGCGGCGTGGCACATGCCGATGTCGTCGCCATTCACGATGAGGAGCTTCGCGTCGGCTGGATAGCCCAGCCGCTCCGCGGTGGTTGACATCGCCGTCCCTCCTTAGGATCCTGAAAATCGGCTACCGGGCGACGTCCGTGTCCGGTGTTCACCATGCTAGCAGGCCCGACCAGTCGTGCCAAGACTGCGGATCCTGTGCGATAATCCTACCCGTTGAAAGTCTTGCCAAAACGGAGGAACACATGGAACGCGCGGACGTCGTCGTGATTGGGGCCGGACTGATTGGTAGCTCGATCGCCTGGCGGCTGGCGCAGGCGGGACGACGGGTGGTGCTGCTCGACCGCGGGGAGCCGGGCGGGGAGGCGTCGTGGGCTGGCGCGGGCTTGCTGCAGCCCGAGGCCGGCCGCGAGGCCACGCCGGAGACGCTGGGTCTCTGGCTGGAAAGCCTGGCGCGGTACGAGGGGTTCGTCCGCGAGCTCCAGGAGACCACCCACGCGGCGTTCGAGTTCCGTCGCTGCGGCCGTCTGATCCTGGCGCTCGACGAGGCCCAGGAAGCGGCGCTGCGTGAGCGCGCACAAGCACAAGTGACTGCCGGCATCGCGCACGAGTGGCTGTCTGGCGACGACGTCCGGCGGATGGAGCCGGCGGTGACCCACGCGGTGCGCGCGGCGTTGTTCTATCCGCAGCACGCCATGGTCGACAATCGCCGCATGGGCCCGGTCATCGCGCTCGCGGCAGCCATCGCCGGCGCCGAGGTGCGCCCGTACGAGGCGGCCATGCGAATCGCCGTGACGGGCGACCGGGTCGAGGGCGTCGAGACGCCAAGCGGCCGCATCGCCGCCGAGGTGGTCGTGAACGCGGCCGGGTGCTGGTCAGGCTTTCTGAGGCCGCGGGATGGGCCGGCGCAGACCGAGCCAGGACCAGCCGTCCTCTCTCAGGACGAGCGATCGACGTCGGCGCAAGACAGAATCGTCGGGCCGGCGAAGGGCGAGATCATCGCCCTCGAAGCCCGACCCGCGCCGATCCAGCGAGTCATCTCGATCGAGGGCGGGTCGGTCTCGGCGCGCGGCGACGGGCGGATCGTTGTCGGGGCGACGGTGATCCATGGCAGCTTTCGGAAGGAGGTCACCGCGAACGGCGTCGCGGCGATGCTCGCGGTCGCCAGCCAGGCGGTGCCGGCCTTGCGAGAAGCGCGCTTCCTGGAAGCGTGGACCGGCTTGCGCCCCCACAGCGCCGACGATCAACCGGTGATCGGGCCGGACGACGTCGGTCTTTACTGGGCGACGGGCCACTTCAAGATGGGCATCCTCTCGACACCGGCGACGGCCGAGGTCGTCACGAGCATGATCGAGGGGCGGCCGCCGTGCGTGCCGGTCACGTCGATGAGCCCACGGCGCTTCGAGCGGTGACGTAGGCGTCGTGCAGCTCGAAGTAGAGCGCGTCTAGGTAGGAAGACTGGCTGCCTCGATGGCGCCACAAGCCCCGGCTCGGCCAGTCCATCGCCAGCAGCGCGATGAGCAGCGGCGGGAGAAAGGTCAGCGGCACCACGATCAGGTGGATCGTGGTCATGCTCATCCAGTCCTGATTCCAGTACCAGAGGTAAGCCCAGAGTGGCGTTGCCAGGGTGGCGGTGAAGGTGAAGACCACCGTCCGGAGCTGGACCCAGCGGTCCCTGGTGAGGGCAGACACGGCGACGAGTAGCGCAAGGTACCAGCCGGCGAAGTGTGCTCCGACCAGAATCGTCACGAAGAACACTTCGTACATCGCCTGCGCCAGGTTAGCCCGACCGAGCCGGAGCGAGTTGGCCTGCCAGAGGCAGACGATGCCGACGAGCGCGAGGCGCGGAAAGGCGAGCCAGTTGATCGAACCTGGAATCACCAGAACGATCAGCGCGGGAATCGAGGACAGGTAGTCGCTATCCGCGGCCAGGGCTCGCTGGAGCGTGGTCGGACCCGCCCAGAAGGGTGCGTACGCAACGACCGCCAGGGCGACCAGCGCCGCCGCGCTGGCCACGACCGTGACCAACCGCCCACGGTGCGACCGCGGCGAATCCAGGATCCTGGCCAGCAGAAACAACGGAATGGCCCCGAGCGTCAGGAACTTGACCAGGACCGACGCTCCGACGCCGAGCGCGCTCAGCACCGGTCGGTTCTTCGTCAGGAGCGCGAGCGCGGCGATCAGGAAAAAGGTCATCACCGCGTCATTGTGCCCGTTCCCGACCATTTCTAATTGGACCAGCGGATTCCAGCCGAAGAGCACGACCGCGAGCGCGCCAGAGCGCGGTCCCTGGCCTCCGAAGGCCCAGGCGAGCAGAAGCGCAGTGGCGACGAGTGCGACGGCCGCTAGCGCCTTTAAGAGCAGGATCGCGACGACGACGTTGGATCCCGCGAGGAGCGCATCCAGCTTGGTCAGGGTAATCCAGATCGGACCGTACGGCGAGGTCGAGTCGGCCCAGGTGCCGGCGTACGAGACGAACGTGTCGCCCACGGCTTGCGCTGGCGGACTCACCATCGGGTTGAGGTGGTGGAAGACCGCGACGTGCCCCTCGACGGCGTAGTTGTACACGTCGATCGCCGTGACGGGGTACAGGAAAACCAGCGTCACGCTAAACAGCGCGGTGAAGCCCAGCGCCACCAGCAGCGCCGCGGACGGCCTCCCCCCGCCCTCACGGAGGGTGTCCGCTGGGCCCCTCTCCATCGGAGATGGAGAGGGGACGCCGGGGCGGGGCCACCCCCTCTCCATTTCCAATGGAGAGGGGGCGAGGGGGTGAGGTCGTCGCGCGACGCCCAGCGCAATCGTGTACAGAACGAACGACCCGATCAAGCCGGCGGTGACCAGGACCGCGGCGAGCGGCTGGTAGTCAGTTAGCTTGCCGAGATCGGTGAGCTCGGTCCCGCTTTTCAGGAGAGAGAACGGGCCGGCCACCGCGACGAGGAAGATCGCTTCGAGGGCCAGGCCGAGCGCCAGCAAGTGCCGGGACATGCTTTACTCCGTGGGTCTTTCGAGTGCCCAGAACACCCGCGCGCGGGCGCCGTCTGGAAGGTGGATCTCAGCGCGATCGAGCACGCGAACGGCAACCATGGGCAGGAGGCGATAAAGGTAGGGAGAGAAGAGGAAGCACGCGTCGCGGCCGGCGACGCACAATCCGGCGGCCTCGGCGCTGGCTTTCACCGTGGCGGGCGAGTGGATGTAGACCTTGCCGCCCCATTGGCGAGCAGCGAGCGCCAGGATCGCCCGGGGAGTCCACCGGTAGGTGTCGAAGACGAAGCGCCCCCCGGGTCGCAGCAACGGCACGACCGAGCCGATCAAGGCCCCGATATCGCCAAAGTGGAACGCGACCCGCAGAGCGACCACGGCGTCGAACGACTGCCGCGCGAAGGGCAGGGCGAAGGCATCAGCCAGTACCGCCGGCGCTCCCACCGCTGGGACGGCCCGGGCGAGCATGGCGTCGGAGGCGTCGCACAGCACGACGTCGCGACCATGCTCGGCCAGTCGCTGGCTCAAGCGCCCGGTGCCGCAGCCGAGATCGAGAATCCGGCCGGTGTCCGGCAACAGGCGCAGAACCTGGGCGATTTCGCGTTGGTTGACCCAGGCGCCGCTCGGGCTGCCGAAGCGTTGCCGATCGTACGCGGCGACAACCTCGGGTTGCCGGTAGAACTTCCGCTTGTCAGCGGCATCCGGAGTGTGCTGCGACACCGGTATCATAGACTGCCTCGTACTTCTGGACCAAGCGATCCGGATCGAACGAATATCGCATCAGCCGCCGCTGAGCTTGCACCATCGCCTCACGGCGCGTGGGATCGTCCAGCAGCCGGACGATGCTCCGCGCGACGTCGCCGGGGTCCTCGGGCTGGGCCAGCTCGGCCTCTTGCCCCGGTTCCACGAGCTCACGCAGCAGCGGGAGGTCGCTGGTGACCAGCGGAACGCCCGTCGCCATCGCTTCGAGCACGAGCCCGGGAAAGGCTGCCTGGCCGATCGTCAGACGGTAGGGGAGGGCGACGACGTCGCTCTGGCGGATCAAACCCGAGACTGGCACGCGGCCGACGACGTGGACGTGCTCGGCGACCCCGCTCTCCTCCACGGCCCGCTGGACTGGCCTCCGCGGCCCAAGGCCACTCCAAGCCAGAACGAGCTGAGCGCGCGGGTACTCTTTGAGTACGTCCGGCATGGCGCGCACCAGAACGTCGACCCCTTTGACGTGATTGAAGTGCCCGATGTAGCTGATGATCGGGCCGCCGGTCGGCAAATTGGCGACGTCCGGGTTCAGGTGTTCCTGCAAGCGCTCCGCGTCGATCAGATTTGGAATGACGCTGACCCGCTCGGGCGACACGCCGAGGCTGCCGAGCTCCGCCGCCTGCAGCGCGCTGGCGACAACGTACCGCGACGCCCGAAACGACGAGACCCGAGCAACCAGCCGATTGTTGATCAGCAACTGTGGGCAGTAGAACTGTGGCGCTGCCAGCATCCGCCGACCGAGCAGGTCGGTCGCGAGCGGAAGCTGCGCTTCGAACCCGACGACGATCGGCCGGTGCAGCAGCGCCTGGACGACGTCGCCGACGACGCTGAAGCTGGGTGTGGGCAGGTTCAATTGGACGACGTCGGCATCTTTCGCGGCGTCTTGCAGCCGACGGACGATGCGGGCGATCCGTAGAAGTTTGGCGGGAAGAATGCCTGCACTGGCTTCTGGTCCGTAGATGCGATCAGGATCGAGCAGGCGCGTCTCGGCGAACGCCGTCACCAGTTGGACCTGGTGCCCGCGGTCGCGCAATCCCCGCCCCAGGCCGACGAGCGAGTTGATCTGACCGCTCAAGAGGCGCGGATGAATCGAGACCAGGCAAATCTTCACGGTCAATCCTTGGCCAGTGCGCCACGGCGAGCGCGGAGTCCGGTCCCACCGACGAGATACTTGCTGTGACTGATGGCGAAGACAATGAGTCCGACCAGTACCCACAGCCAGAAGATCATTGCCCGCGCGCCGAAGGCGGTGACCAGGGCAGCGCCAAGAGGTGCGCCGTGGGCCGCGATCAATCCAACCAGCGTGGCCTCCGCTGCACCCAGTCCACCGGGCGACAGAGTGATTCCGCCGACGAAACCCGCGCTGCCGATCATGAGGAGAGCCAGGGAGAAGGGCACGGGATAGCCGACCGCGTGGGCGATCTGCCAGAGGACCACGCCGTCCCCGAGGCGCCCGATCACGACGAAGGCGAGCGCCAGTGACAGCGTGTACGGGTTCGTGACCTTGGTCCCGCCGGTGCGCACCTGCGACACCAGTGCGGCGAGCCGCGCCGTGCCTGGGAGGAACCGCGACCAGCGTCCTTCGCTCCGTTGCCAGGCGCCCACGGCGGAACGTCCCAGCCGGTCCCACGCGCCGAGTTGCCGCGCGGCGCCGTACGAAAGAGCCACGACGACCAGCCCCAGCAGGATGACGATCCAGCGCGTGGCTGTTTCGCCGCCGATTCCGGGCCAGCGTAGCGGCGACGCGGCCATGACCCCGAAGCCGCCGATCACGACCAGCAGCCCGAACGCGGCCAGATCGGTCAACCGTTCCACCAGCGCGGCTGGGAGTGACTGCGCCATCGGGACGTTCGTCGAGCGTTCCAGCAGCTTCAGCTTGTACAACTCGGCGATGCGCCCCGGTGTCGCCGAAAAGGCAAACCCGACGATCTGGGTGTAGCCGCTCACTTTCAGCGATAAGCCCGGCACGAGGGTCCGCGCCAGCGTGTGCCAGCGCATCACTCGCAGCCCGAAGCTCCAGGCGGCGAACGGGACCAGCATCAGCAGAAATGCCGGCTTGAGAACGCCACTGTTCAGCGACAGCACTACCGACTGTCGAACCGCGCCGACGGCGGCGAGAGCAATCAGCACGCCAACCGCGCCGATTGCCACGACGATCAGAATGCCGTAGGTCCGCCGGACTGACACAGTAGCCATCCCCACGCCTTCGTTCAGGTCGATGAGTGATTGCACGTCAACGAGGCGCGCCGCGCGCTGCTCCCCGCTACCCATGAGAATACCGCCCCAGCCTGAGAAGAGGCTAAGCCCAACCTGAAATAAAGCTGAGAAGACTGAGAGGTTTCTCAGGGAACCGGAATGAGCGGCGCCGGCTGCAGAGCGGGTAAGGCCACGGTAAAGGTGCTGCCGACATCAGGCACACTCTCGACGTTGATCTTGGCGTGGTGTTCGTTAGAGATCCATCGGGCAATTGCCAGGCCAAGTCCGGTCCCATCCTCCGAGCGCGAGCGCGGCGACCGATAGAACCGTTCGAAGACGTGCGGCAGATTGTCGGGCGCGATGCCCTGTCCGGTATCCGAGACGATGACCCGGTGAGATCTCCCCTCGGTGTAGGCGGTGAGACGCACCAGGCCATCGGGGCGGTTGTACTTCATAGCGTTATCCAGCAGGATCATCAAGAGCTCGCCGAGCCGATCGGCATCGGCCAGGACGCGCGCACCCGGTTCGAGGCGGTTGAGCGCCAGCTCGACGGTGATGTTCGTCGGGCGGGCCAGGGCCTGCGCCTGGCGGAAGCAGTTCTCGACGATCGGCCGAAGGTCGACCGTGCCGCGCTCGAGGTGGCGCCCGGCGTCCGCGCGGGCGAGCGCGAGCAACCCGTTCACCAGGTGCGCCATCCGCGCGGCCTCGTCGGCGACGTCGTTCAGCGCTTCGATGCGCTCCGAGAGGGGCATCGCGGGATCGCGCCGCAGAAACTCCACGTTCCCCTGGATCGTCGTCAAGGGGGTGCGCAGCTCGTGCGAGGCGTCGGCGACGAACCGCTGTTGGGCCAGGAACGCGGCTTCGAGCCGATCGAGCATTTCGTTGAAGGTCATCACCAGCCGACCGATCTCGTCGGGGATCTTCGGCGTCGCCAACCGCCGATCCAGGCGCTGGGCCAGTCCGATCGCGCGGGCGGCCTGGCTGACCTGATCGATCGGCCGCAGCGCCGCGCGCGCGAGCAGCCAGCCGCCGCCCGCGGCCGCGGCCAGCGCGATCAGAATGCTGACCGTCAGCCAGATCCTCAACTGCTGCAGCGCCACGTCAAGATCGGCAAGGTTGCGACCGATCTGCACGTAACCGACCAGGTGACCGCTGTCCAGGATCGGCGTGGTGTACAGCCGAACCGCCTGCCCGGCCTGAACCACGGTCTCGAGGACGGGGTCGCCGCCTTTCGCGTTGGCGAGCGTGTCGGCGCTCAGGGGGAGATCGCTGCCTTGCAGTGTATCGGAGCGAAAGACCGCCGCGCCGGCGGTATCGCGGATCTCGGTGTAGAGAGTTGGCGCTCGGAACTGGCTCTGCGGGACGCGGATCTTCGTCGGAACGTGCAGGGCCTGGTTCTCGAAACGGATACTGAGTGCCGCGTCGTGCGCCTTGCTTTCGACCGAGGCATCGACGTCGGCGTAGAGCTCGCGGGTGAGCAGAGTAAAGACGAGCACCCCGGACAGCACCAGCACGATCGCGAGAATCGCGGTGAACCAGAGCGTGAGACGGACCCGTAGCGACACGCTATCCTGCCTCCCGGAGCACGTAACCGGCTCCGCGTACCGTCTGGATCAGACGCGGCTCAGTCTTCTCTTCGAGTTTACTCCGCAAGTAGCCGACGTAGACTTCGAGGACGTTGGCGTCGCCGCCGAAGTCGTACCCCCAGACCTGCTCCAGAATGACGTCGCGCGTAAGGACCTGGCGCGGGTGCCGGAGAAACAGTGCCAGGAGCTCGTATTCCTTGGTGGTGAGATCGATCGGCCGCTCGCCGCGCGTCGCGACCCGTCGGCCCGTGTCCAGTCGGAGGTCGCCGAACGAGAGGACCGCGCCGTTCTGGCCGTCGCGCCGTCGGAGCAGCGCCCGCACGCGGGCGGTCAACTCCTCGAGCGCGAAGGGCTTCACCAGATAGTCGTCAGCGCCGGCGTCGAGCCCGGCCACGCGGTCCGGCACCTCGTCGCGCGCGGTGAGCATGAGAATGGGGATGGCGCCGCCGGACCGCAGTCGCCGGCAGACTTCCAGCCCGTCCAGCCCCGGCATCATGACGTCCAGGATCACCAGATCCGGCGGCCGGTCGCGGGCAGCCAGCAGCCCCTTCACGCCGTCGCCGGCGAGATCGACCTCGTAGCCCTCGTAGGACAGGGTCCGCCGGAGCATCGCCGTGATCTTCCGATCGTCGTCCACGACCAAAATTCGTGCAGCCATCGCGTTGCCCCTGGGGCTCAAGCGTGTCATCGCTGACCACATTATCCCCCACTTGGGCCGCGAGTACAAACTCCCTTCCCCCCGGCCCGACGACGACTGCTGGCTCGCTTCTTGCCAGCATAGCTAGGGTCCGCCTTTCAGTCAGCCGAGTGCTCTGTCAGGGAGGGAATGATGGAAGAGGTGGGTGAAGAAT
>DATLRG010000074.1:0-4863 GCA_035534795.1 Chloroflexota bacterium | reverse complement strand
CCCCTCGCCTCTGCGTCAGAGAGTCTAAAACCTTTGCCATCGAGCCTTGACAGGCCACCCGAGGCTAGCTAGTATCAGAGGGTGCCTTGAGTTTTTGATTGACTGCTCGGCCGGTAGCCGTCCGGTCTTTTTCGGTTCGGCGCGATCTGCTTTTCGTAGGTAACGCGCCGGCGGAAAGGTGTGATGCCTACCCTCCGTCGGATCCTCGGGTATGCCTTTGCTCGCCGAGGTCTTGCCGCGGCGGCGCTCGGTGCGCAGACCGTCCAGATCCTCCTCAGCTTGATTCTGCCGATCCTGCTCAAGACCGCGATCGACAGTGGCCTCGACGGCCACGACTACCAGGCCGTCGTCATCGCCGCGGTCGCGACGGTCGGCGTGACGATCGTCCGGTCCTTCATCTGGTACTCGGTGACCTACAATTACATGAGCCTCGCCACCGCGGTATCGTTCGACCTGCGGGACCGCCTCTACGAGAAGATCCACCGCAACAGCCAGGCCTTCCACCTGCGGTCACACTCCGGCGACCTCTTCGCGCTCTCCTCGACCGACGTCAGCGCGATCGAAGGATTCCTCAACTCCGGCTTGAACCAGGCGATGAATACGTTCGTCCTCTGCGGGACGTTGTTCATCGTCCTGCTCCGCATGGACGCCCACCTGACTCTGATCGCCCTGCCGACCGTTCCGCTGGTAGCGGCGCTCGCCTTGCTCTATTCCCACCTGGCGCGCGAGCGGTCGCGACGGATCCAGAACCTCTACGGTCAGGTCGCGGCGACGCTCCAGGAAAACCTGACCGGCATGCGGGTGGTGAAGGCGTTCGCCGGCGAAAAGCGGGAGACCGAAAAATTCACCGAAAAAGTCGACGACCTGTTCCACGCGTCCATGCGCGCGACGACCCTCAATTCGATCATCTTTCCGATGATGAGCCTGGTCACTGCGTTGGGCATCACGCTGGTGCTGTGGTTTGGCGGCCAGGAGGTCATCGACGGAAAGCTCAGCCTGGGAAGCCTGGTCGCGTTCATCACCTACCTGACGCTGCTGGTCAACCCCGTCCGCCAGCTCGGCATCATGATCAATCTGGTCTCCGACGCGATCGCCGGCGGCGAGCGGGTCCACCGCGTGCTCGACGGCAAAGATGAGATCGAGCCGCTGACCGAATCGGCCGACAAGCCGACGATGCCTCCCATCCGTGGCGGCATCGACGTCGAGGGCGTGACCTTCGCCTACCACCGTGGCCAGCCGGTGCTGCGTCACGTGTCGCTGGTGGCGAACCCCGGCGACGTGGTCGGCATCGTCGGCCTGACCGGCGCCGGCAAGTCCACCCTGACGTCGCTGCTCGCGCGCCTCTACGATCCGGATGCCGGCGAGATTCGGATCGACGGCATCGATCTGCGGGGCGTCCAGCTCGACTCGCTGCGCCGGCAGATTGGCTTCGTCTTCCAGGACGCGTTCCTGTTTTCGGCCTCGATCGCCGACAACATCCGCTTCGGCCGGCCGGAAGCGTCCATGGACGAGGTGCGCGAAGCGACGCGGGCGGCCTGCCTCCACGACTTCATCGAGACGCTGCCGGAGGGCTACGGCACCCACGTCGGCGAGCGCGGAATCACCCTCTCGGGCGGCCAGCGCCAACGATTGTCGTTGGCCCGCGCGCTGTTGATCAATCCGGCGATCCTCGTTCTGGACGACACCACCTCGGCGCTCGACCCGGTCACCGCCACGGAGGTCTGGCGGCGGATCCGGGCGCGGCGCGCGAGCCAGACGACAATCGTGATCGCTAGCCGACTGTCCTCGGTGCGTGACGCCGATCGGATCTTCGTGCTGGATCACGGCGAGGTCGTCGAGTCGGGGCGGCACGACGACCTGACCCGGCGCGATGGCCTCTACGCGCGGCTCTGGCGGCAGCAAGCCGCGCAGGCCGACGACGTCATCGACCACGAGCGGCTGCGGGCGACGAACGGCGCCGCGGTCGCCGTGCAGCACGAGGACGGGGTGGCGCTACCCCAAACGCCAGTCCTGACGAAGGATGGGAAAAAGGACGTCCTCGCGATGAGCCTCGAGGACGACACGATCAGCGGACACACCTACGATCACCAACTGATGGCCCGCCTGACGACGTTCGCAGTGCCGTTCAAGGCGCTGTTGGTCTGGACCGGCATCGCGATGACGATCTCGTCGCTGATTGGGCTGGCCGGCCCATACATTCAGAAGCAAGTCATCGACGTGCCGCTCGTCAACGGCGACTTCTCCGAGCTGCACGTGCTGGCGCTGGCCTTCCTTGGCGCCGCGGCGGTCCAGATGGTCTCGGGCATGGGCTATAACTACCTGCTGAACCGGTCGGCGTACGAAGTCTTGCGCCTGCTTCGTTTGCAGTTGTTCCGCCACATGCAGGCGTTGTCGCTCTCGTTCTACGATCGCTACAAAGTCGGTCGGCTGCTGTCGATCATGTCTGGCGACGTCAATGCCATCAGCAACATGCTCAGCTCGGGCATCTTGCAATCGCTCGCGGACGTGATCATCCTGGTCGGCATCATCGTCACGTTGCTCTCGCTCAACGTCCGCCTGTCGCTGATCTGCTTCGCGCTGCTGCCGGTGATCGCGATCGTCACCCAGGTGCTGCGCAGCTACATCCGCGACACCTTCCGCGAGTGGCGCCGCACCTCGTCGATTCTCAACGGAGCGATCGCCGAGGGCATCGCCGGTGCGCGCGTGACCCAGGCGTTCTGCCGACATCAGGAGAACCGGCGGCGGTTCGACCAGTTGAACCGCGACTTCCGAGACGCCGTGATGCGCTCGACGCGCATCAGCGCCTCGTTTGCCCCGTCGATGGACCTGATCAGCGCGATCGCGACCGCGCTGATCCTGCTCGTCGGCGGGTCGATGGCGCTCTCCGGCCAGCTCACCATCGGTGCGCTGGTAGCGTTCCTCTCGTACATGACCCAGTTCTTCACGCCGATTCGCGACCTCTCGGTCCGCTACAACTCCTTGCAGGCGGCGATGGCGGCGTCCGAGCGCATCTTCGCGCTGCTCGACACCCGGCCGACCGTGGTGGACGGGCCCGGTGCGACGGTCCTGCCGCCGCTGACGGGCCGGATCACGTTCGAGAACGTGCAGTTCGGCTACAACCCGGAGCGGCGGGTCCTGCACGATCTCACGCTCGACATCCAGCCGGGCGAGCACGTCGCCGTCGTCGGTCCGACGGGCGCCGGGAAGACGTCGCTGATCAGCCTGGCCTGTCGCTTCTACGACGTGACCGCCGGGCGCATTCTCGTGGATAGCTACTCCATCGAGACGGTCACCCAGACGTCGCTGCGGCGGCAGATGGGGATGGTCCTCCAGGACCCGTTCCTGTTCTCCGGCACCATCGCCGAGAATCTGCGGTTCGGGCGGCCCAATGCCACGCACGCCGAGATGGAAGGGGCGTGCCGGGCAGTTGGACTGCACGAGTTCATCGCCACGCTCCCGATGGGCTATTCGACGATTCTTTCCGAGCGCGGTGCCGACCTCTCGGCCGGCCAGCGGCAGTTGCTCTCTTTCGCTCGCGCGTTGCTGGCCGACCCGCGCATCCTGATCCTCGACGAGGCCACCGCGAACGTCGACACGCAGACCGAGGAGCAGATCCAGGAAGCCTTGAACCTGCTCCTTCGGGGCCGCACGGCGATCATCATCGCCCACCGGCTGAGCACCGTGCGGTCGGCCGACCGCATCGTCGTACTGGAAGCCGGTCGCATCGCCGAGGTCGGCAGCCACCACGAGCTACTTCGTGGCGGCGGCCACTACGCGCGGCTGTACCAGGCGTCGGTGTCGGTGTCGTAGCGAAGAAGGCAAGACAGCTCTGAGCTCAACGTGTGGAGCCTGTCTCGACGCGCCGACATCGCTCCGCGGCGGTCTGACAGTACTTTTCGTCGACCTCGACGCCAAAGCAGCGCCGCCCCAGCAGCTTCGCGGCAATGGTCGTCGTTCCGGAGCCGAGGAACGGATCCAGGATCACATCGTCGACGTAGGAATAGAGCTTGATCAGTCGGCGCGGCAGCTCGAGCGGGAACGGTGCCGGGTGGCCAACCTTGTTCGGGTTTTCCCCGGGGAATTCCCAAACTCCCAGTGTCCAGGCGAGGAATTCGTCGCGCTCGATGTCGGTCTGGCGCTCCCCGCGCGGCCGGCGCCAGTGTTCCTTATAAAACACCGGAATCATCTCGACCGGCGCGGTGACGAACGGCGCCGACGGGCTCAGCCAACTGCCCCAGGCCGTGCGTCGCGAGATATTTTGCTCGTTCCAGACGATTGTCGTCTGGTACTGCCAGCCCGCCTCGCGGAAGATCCGGACGTAATCGGCATAGACGGCCCTCTTGCCGCCTTTGTTACTGTCGAGCGGGATGTTGATGCAGGCCCGTCCACCGGGTCGCGACACTCGAAAGAGTGAGCTGGCCCAGAGGCCGACCCAGTCCAGGTACCGATCGTAGGGGATCGCGTCCTCGTAACCGTTGTACGATACGTCGAGGTTATAGGGGGGGCTCGTGATAGTCACGTCGACGGAGTCTCTGTCGAGCACCGCCAGGTGGGTGCTGTCGGCCTGGTAGATCGTCACGCGCTCATCGCGGTAGTAAGGCGGCGAAGCTTCGCACCGCGCAGCAGGGATGCCAATCTCTTTCACAGTCCTGATCATCTACGAAACGGCACCTACGATCAACAGAAATCTCGTTAGAGTATACACCTGTCTAACGAGATAGCGCTAGGAATCTGTCTGAGTTGAACTGGAAACAAGTGGGATGAAAGCACCAGAACGGCGGGATGACCTGATCGGCCGGCCGCGGTTGGCCGTCTTTCCGTCCGCCGGCCTCCTACGTCAGCGCCAGGCGTTGCCGCAGACCC
>DATLRG010000073.1:0-8082 GCA_035534795.1 Chloroflexota bacterium | reverse complement strand
TCTTTACGCTGGCTGAGCACAGACTGATCAGGGCTGACGTCCTCGCGTTGAAGGCGCCGCTCAGCCCTGCCAGCACTCGTACCCGCCGGCTCCTCCAGGCTTTTCCTCACATTCAGAGCTGGGTGACCGTCCTGAAACCGGTAGAAGAAATAGACATCAGGCTGGTCTGGCCAGGTCGGATGCGCATTCTCTATGGCTTCGTCGACAATGTCCAGCCTCTGCGCGACCGACGTAAACCTCAATCGGTAGCGTAATGGCATCGTCCCTTGGGGATAATCGACCGTGGCGCCAATCTCGGCAGTGATGGAAGAAGATTGGTTCGTGCGCCCCTTCCAGAGCCACTCAGATACACCGCCGCCCTCGCGGATCGGCGCTGTCAGGTCCTTCGGTGTAGAGCGGAGAACGTTGATGGCCTCGATGAGGTTCGACTTCCCCGAACTGTTGGGACCGATCAGCACGTTGAGTGGCTCGAGTCCGATTTCCATTCCATCAGGCCCGTAGGAGAGAAAGTCCTTGAGACTGAGCGTGAGGATCAATCGTTTGCCTTCCATCACTCCAGGTCCTGCCAGTTCTTGCCCGTCTTCGTCTCGACCTTGAGCGGCACAGTCATCGGGAAGGCGTTTTCCATGAGATCGGTGACCAGTGACCGGACCTCCGCCACTTCGTGCTCCGGGATCTCGAAGACCAGTTCGTCGTGGACCTGGAGCAGCATCTTCGCGGCCAGGCCGCGCTCGGCCAGCGCACGGTCGATGCGGATCATCGCCACTTTGATGATGTCCGCGGCGGTGCCTTGAATCGGCATGTTGATCGCGGTGCGTTCAGCCTGCGCCCGAATCTGCCGGTTCGGCGTGTTGATCTCGGGAATGTAGCGCCGGCGGCCCAGCAGCGTCGTCACGTAGCCCTGCTCTGACGCCTGCTGTCGCGTGGCTTCGAGGTAGCGCGCGACCGTCGGGTAGCGCGCGAAGTAGCTCTCGATGAACGAGCGGGCGTCACTGCGCGCCAGGCCAAGCTGGGTCGCCAGGCCGTACTCGCTCATGCCGTACAGAACGCCGAAGTTCACCGTCTTCGCGACGCGTCGCTGGTCGGAGGTCACCTGGTCGAGTGGCACTCCGAGGATCTGCGACGCCGTCGCCGCGTGGATGTCGCGCTCCTGCCGGAACGAGTCGATCAGGTTGGCGTCCTGGGTGATGTGCGCGAGAATCCGCAGCTCGACCTGGCTGTAGTCCGCGGTCAGCAGCACGAGGTCGGGCGCCCCTGCGACGAACGCGCGCCGTACCTGCTTGCCCAGCTCCGTGCGCACCGGGATGTTCTGAAGATTCGGATCGGAAGACGACAGGCGGCCGGTGATCGCGCCGGTCTGGTTGAACGAGGTATGGACGCGGCCGGTGCGCGGATTGATCATCAGCGGCAGCGCGTCGACGTAGGTCGACTTCAACTTGACCAGCTGACGGTAGTCGAGAATCATCCCGATCACCGGATGGTGCGGCCGTAGCTCCTCCAGCGTATCGGCGTCGGTCTTGAAGCCGGTCTGCGTCCGTCGTCCGGTCGGCAGGCGCAGCTCCTCGTAGAGGACGCGGCTGAGCTGTTGCGTGCTGTTCAGGTTGAGCTGGTGGCCCACCTCCGCGTAGATCTTGCCTTCGATCTCGGCGATCTTCTCCGCGAGCTCCGCCGACATCGCCTTGAGATAGGGCACGTCGATCATCACGCCGGCCTGCTCCATGCGCGCCAGGACCGCGAGCAGCGGCATCTCGACCCGGCTGAACAGGTCCCAGAGGCCGACCTCCTTCAACTGGCCTTCGAACCGCTGAGCCAGACGAAAGCTGATGTCGGCGTCGGCGCACGCGTACGGCGCCGCGCGCTCGACCGGCACGTCGGCCATCGAGAGCTGATCTTTGCCCTTGCCAATCAAGTCGGAAATGGGCGTCATCTGGATTCCCAGCTCGAAGTAGGCGAGGTCTTTGAGGCCGAGCGCGCGCTCGCCCGATTGCAGCAGGTAGCGCGCGATCATCGTGTCGAAGGCGACACCCCGCACCGGCGCCCCAGCCCGCTCCAGGACCACCGTGTCGTACTTCAGGTTGTGGCCGATCTTCTGCACGTCCGCGTCGGCCAGGACCGGTCGCAACGCATCCAGCGCCGCGCCGAGTGGGACCACCGGCTGTCCATCGCCGCGGTGTCCGACCGGGACGTACACGGCCGTGCCCGGTCGATCCGAGATCGAGATTCCCACCAGCGAGGCCCGCATCGCGTCGACGTCGGTCGTCTCGACGTCGAGCGTGAACCGGCCCGCGGCGCGCAGTCGCTCGGCCAGGGCAGGGAGGTCGTCCACACCAGCCACCTGATAGTCCTCCGAGGTCGCCTCCACGGCCACGGCGGGGAGATCGGTCAATGGCCGCGTCAGCGCTTCAAGCTCCACTCCGCTGTTCTCGAACAGCTCGAGCTGCGCCACGCGCGGCGTCGGCACGGCCCGACGGACAGGCAGCTCGTTCGGGGGGATGCGAAACTCGAGCGTGCGGAGAAACGCTTCCAGCTTGTCGGGATCGTGGGCACCCACCCGTGCGTTGGCCGTGTCGAGCCGGATCGGCGCGCTGGTAACGATGGTGATCAGCCGGCGCGTCTGCACGAGCTGCTCGGCAGACTGCTGGAGTGATTGCGAGAGTCGGGGCTCGATCTCCGCCAGGTGGTCGAACAGGTTGTCGATCGATCCAGACTTCGCCAGCAGGCGTGTCGCCGTCTTCTCGCCGATGCCGGGCACGCCCGGGATGTTGTCCGACGGATCGCCTTTGAGCGCCTTGAAGTCGATCAATTGGGCCGGCGACAGCCCGTAGCGCTCCTCCACCGCCGCCGGATCGTAGAGGACGGTATCCGTCATCCCCTTGCGCGGCATCAGCACCCGAACGTGGTCGGTGACCAGCTGCAGCGCGTCGGTATCGCCGGTGACGATGACGACGTCGAGACCGTCGTCAACCGCCTGCACGGCGAGCGTCGCCAGGACGTCGTCGGCCTCGAATCCGTCGACCTCGCAGGTCTGCAATGCAAGAGTATCCACCAGCTCGTGGACGCGCCCGAACTGCTCGAACAGGCCCTCCGGGGCCGGCGCGCGGTGGGCTTTGTAGGCGTCGAACTCGACGTGCCGGAACGTCGGCGCGGCGCGATCGAAGGTCACGACCGCGTAATCGGGCTTCAGCGTGTTCAACGCGCGAAAGAGCATCCGAGCGAACGCGAAGACGGCGTTGGTCAACTCACCCTGCGTCGTCGTCATCGGCGGCGTCGCGTGAAACGCGCGATGAATCAAGGAGTTACCGTCTACTAAGACAACTGTTTTCGACAAGAAACTGACGTCCTCATAGCCGCACCTGAATCAGGTCGCCCAGCCGTTCGTCGAGCTGGGTGCGCGTCTCGCGGTAGCGCGCCTGAATCTCCGGCGCGCCGAGCCAGTCGCTCCACATGATCAGGGCATCTTCGTTATTGTCGCTGTAATAGCGCCGGCGCGTGCCTTCCTCGTGGAAGCCGTACTTCCGATAGAGCGCCTGGGCCGAGTAGTTGGAGGCGCGGACCTCCAGCGTCGCGCGGCGCGCCCCCATGTTCATCGCGATTTCCAGCAGCGTCGCGAAGAGCAATTCTCCCAGTCCCAGTCCACGAAGGTCGCGCTTCACGCCAATGGTGGTCACGTGCGCCTCGTCGAGCATCAGCCACATACCGGCGAATCCGACGACACGCTCCTTCGTGATCGCCGTCGGCGCAGGCACCGGACGGCCGAATGGTCGCAGAAACTGGCCGACTGCCCGCCGGACACCGCCAACCGGCTCGCCGGGCACCGGCTCCTGGTGGGACCGACCGGGCGAGCGCTCGTCCTCGACGACCTCGGCCAGGACGATGTAGCGTCCCATCCGATTGTCGCGCAACTCGCGCCGGTAGGCGCTCGAGGGCCAGGGAGTGGAGAAGCACTCGCGCTCCACCTCGCCCACGGCGTCGATGTCCTCGTACTGCATCGGCCGAACCACGTACTGTGTCACGGTGCGCTCCCGATTGAGCCCGCTCGTCCGCCGATCACCGGACGGCGGAGATAGAGTGGCTCGAGCGTCGCGACGTCGCCGACGATACCCGCCTTGAGCTGCTGCCAGGCGAGCTCGGCCAGGTAACCTGCTCGACGCAGGCCCTCGGCCGGGCGCGGCAACACCCCGTCCTCGCCAAAGCGCGCCACGATCGCGTCCCTCCACTCCGGACGCAGCTCTCCACAGAATAACGTCTCGGGCGGCGACGCGCTCAGAGCGGCATCCAGCGAGGCGAGGTGTGGTTCCTCGATCGTCGCAAAGAATTGATCGCTCGCCTCGTAGAGACCGGTCGCGACCTCACCCACGCCAGCGTTGAACAGCGGACGCACCGGGCGGAACGTCAGGCGGTACTGGTAGGCCAGCGCGCGCAGCGTCTCGATCCCGACGATCGGAATGCTCAGGGCCAGGCTGATCGCCTTGGCCGTCGCGATGCCGACCCGCAACCCGTTGAAGCTGCCCGGACCGAGTCCGACGCCGACGGCGGTCAAATCCCGGACCGAGCGACCATCGACCGCGAGCAGGCGATGGATCTCCGGCAGCAGCTCGCGGGTGTGATCCCGCCCGGCGATCCAGGTCGTCTCGGCCAGCACTTTGTCTTGATACAGGCTGACGCTCGAGATCGCGGTCGCCGTGTCAATTGCCAGGAGCATCGCGACCTCCAGCGCTCACCGCGTCGGGCAGGCTCGCTCGCAGCGCGTGGACCAGGGCCTCTGGCCGCGCCCCGAACGCGCAGAGCTCGAGACAGCGGCTCTCACCCCTCGGCTCGATCCGCACACGCAGGAACTCGTAGGGCAGGACCGACTCGGCGATCTCGGGCCACTCGATCACGCAGGGGCCGGCACCGTCGAGATACTCGTCCAGGCCCAGGCCGAGCGCCTCGACCGGGCTCTTGATCCGCCAGAGATCGAGGTGATAGAGTGGCGCACCCGCTTCGGCCGACTCGTAGACGTTGGCCAGCGTGAAGCTGGGGCTGATCACCCGCCCCGCGAAGCCGAAGCCGCGCGCGATTCCCTGGGTGAAGCACGTCTTCCCGGCCCCGAGCGGTCCCTGCAAGAGGACCAGATCGCCCGGGCGGAGCAGGCGCCCGAGCGTCGCGCCAATGCGCCGCGTCTCCTCCGGGCTGGATGATACGACGCTCACGCACTCCGAGCCGTCGCTCCGCACGGAGAGGCGAACTTCGTCGGCAGGGCGCCCGTCGTCGAGCCAGCCCTCAGATCCCATGCGCCTTCGTGTCCGTTTTGGCTTTGACACCGAATCCCTCACAATTATACACGGCCAGCCAGCGCGGAACAACGCGGGAACGCGGCCCCGCCCCCGCGCCCCGGGCGGCCTCACCCCCTGCCCCTCTCCATCTCCGATGGAGAGGGGAGCAGGACGAGGGCGGGCGCCGTGCTCGCACCGCGGCGGCTGTTTGGCGTGCAAGACGGACCGGCCTGGCCCCGCAAGAAGTCTGCCGAGATGAAACGGCTGGTCGTGCCGCTTGAGACCTACCCCGGTGAGTTGATGATGCACCAAAAAGTTGAGTGAACATCGAGTCATTTGTCATTCTCGCTGCGGTTAGGAATGACAAATGACCGGAATCCGCGTCAAACTTGGCATAGTCCGATGACCTGTCGGCGGTGGTCCCCTACCACCGCCGACAGGTCATCGGACTATGCAATAATGCTGGGGGAGCTGTTACGAGGACCGAAGGCTGAGGACGACACGAACGACGGAATCCTCCTCACTCAGTCCTCAGTCCTCATCACTCATCACTTCGTCGTGGAGGGCGCAAATGGAGACAATCTCAGAGATCGACCAGATTGCCGAAGAGATCGCGCGTCGCTTGATCGAGCGCGGGGAATCGGTCGCCGTCGCCGAGTCGGCGGCTGGGGGCCTCATCTCGGCAGCACTGTTAGGCGTGGCCGGGGCATCGGCGTACTACAAGGGCGGCGTGGTCGTCTACACGACCGACGGTAAACAGCGCCTCGCCGGTCTCACGCGCGAAGCGCTGGAAGCAAACCGCTCGGCCACGGTCCCGCACACGGCGCTGCTCGCGCACGCGATCCGGGATCGGCTGGGCGCGAGCTGGGGAATCGCCGAAACCGGCGCGGCCGGTCCGACCGGCAATCGCTACGGCGACGCGGCCGGCCACGCGGCACTCGCGGTGTCGGGACCAATTGAGCGCGCCGAGGTGATCGAGACCGGTCAGAGCGATCGGCGCCAGAACATGGCCGCGTTTGCGCTGGCCGCTCTGCGTTTACTTCGGCGTGCCCTGGAGCAGCGCTCGACAGAATGAAATTGACCGTTCGACGATTGCAAATTGAAGGCGTTCACGCTATAATTATCACGCCACAGATTCGCGGAGGCGTGGTGTAGCGGCCTAACATGCAGCCCTGTCAAGGCTGAGATCGCGGGTTCGAATCCCGTCGCTTCCGCCCGTTCGAACATCTGGACAGCTCAAGTCGAAAAACGGCTTGAATTCGGGTTGTGGCTTCACCGCCACAACCCGTTGATTTTTTATCCAGACCTCTTGAAACAGTCGCCGCGCAATGCGATTGCGCTGCCGCTGGGCGGCGCGGGACCTGTACGTCATGGTGGACCGCCCGGATGCACTGAGCGACCGCAGCTTCAGCACGGGGCGCGTCGTCGAAAGCAACCGCGTCTGGGTGTGCCTCCCGTTGGACTACGTGCGTTTTTCCCACGACGCCACGGACGGCGCGGAAGGGAACACGCGGCTCGAAGACCCGGAGCTGTGGCTTGGTGGGCTCTATCGGGCCGTGGCTTCGTCAGCCACGCCCGCCTCCGCCGACCCCGTTCTACCCACGTTCCAGGACCGACCATTCCTCGTTGTACGAACGACGGGCGACCCCACAGGCCTGGGGCGCGTATTCGACAACCGCTACTTTATGGCCTCGGCGGAATTGAACCTGCTCAATACCATTCTCTTTGTGGAACAACGCGAGAGAACCTAAAGAGATTCCGACCCTGACCATTCAGTTCGCCATGGTGGCGCTGGGTTACGGCTGTTCCAGTTTGCAGCCATCTTGGCCAGATCGATCGCCGCTTCGACAGATTGACGCGCACGCCCCGGTTCATTCCCACGACGTCCGCTGACCGAGCTTCATTTGCACAAATGTTCGGTAAAGCAGACCGCCCGTCCGTAAGTGGCGGATGCGCGAGAAGAAACAAGACGTCGCGTCGGAGCTGCGCTCGAGCACGTATCTCCAGTCTTACGCTCCGTCTACGGGCTTATCCGAGGTAAATCTGCATGCACCCCCAGCTCAAGTTTGGCGGACTGCACTTGGCGCGCCACTTCGTCCCAAGCTTCCCGCGCCGTGGCGAGGTCGGCAACAAGCGTTCCTTGCCACTTCTGCGTGAGCCTGTCTGAAATGTGATCAGATAGCCGAATCGGGGGACGCACGAACCCGGATGGAGCCTGTAACTCAGGTAGGCACGGGAAGAAACTGAACATGCCCTCGACTGGGTCAGCAGGCGTCGCGCCGAAATAAAGACGCCCACGGCTTCTCGGTCCCGAATTCCTGCCGACCGAGGCGTACCACGGGTCGAGGGCAACCGTGACGTACAACGACGCCACGCGGCCACGTAAATTATCGCGGTAACTCTCCGCGTCGTGGTCGGCGGATTCACTGACCACGAACACGGTGTCGAGGTGAAACTGCCGACTCTTGTGCGACCCGAAGAGAATCAACGACCCCCTTTCGAGTCTTTGCAAGGCGCTCGGACCCTTGGACGTATGTTGCTGGCAGATCGCGTAGAGGAAGCGGTCACCGAAAACGAAGGGATCCGTATTTTGGTGCTCGCAGAAGGCAGACGGAACCGTCAGGTATGGCTCGCAGATATACCGTGGTAGCCCCGGCAGAACATTCTGATACCGCCTGAGCACCCGGACCGGCGGTTCCCACTCACCCCAAAACACCACCGATTCACGCAAGATCGTGCCGTGTGACCCGACATAGGCACCCGGACCGCGGAGGAACGTGCGCTGGGGGTTGTGGCGATTCCAGGATCGCCGATCCGGCTGGTCGGG
>DATLRG010000072.1:0-3858 GCA_035534795.1 Chloroflexota bacterium | reverse complement strand
GCGGGCAGACTGCCTGCTCCACGCACACCCCCTCGCGGGAGAGAATCCATGAGTGTGAAGAACGTGCTCCAGGCGGTCCACGACGCGTTGGACGAAGAGATGGCCCGCGACGAGCGGGTGATCCTCATGGGGCAGGACGTCGGGCTGCGCGGCGGTGTCTTTCGGACGACTGAAGGACTGATCGCGCGCTATGGTGAGGACCGGGTGATCGACACACCACTAAGCGAGTCGGCGATCGTCGGCGTGGCGATCGGCGCCGGTATCGGCGGCTACCGGCCCGTCGCCGAGATTCAGTTCGCCGACTTCATCTGGTCGGCTATGGACCAGATCGTCAGCGAAGCCGCGCGTATGCGGTACCGCTCGCACGGCACCTGGGGCTGCCCGCTGGTGATTCGCACGCCGTACGGCGCGGGCATCCACGGCGGCCTCTACCACTCGCAGTCGATCGAAGCGTTCTTCGCCCACGTGCCTGGGATCAAGGTCATTGCGCCCGCGACCCCGCGCGACGCGAAGGGGTTGCTCAAGAGCGCGATTCGCGACCCGGACCCGGTGCTCTTCCTCGAGCACAAGCGCACCTACCGGCTGATCAAAGACGAGGTGCCCGACGGGGACTACACCATCCCCATTGGCAAAGCCGAGATCCGGCGCCCCGGCCGTGACCTGACCATCCTGACCTACGGAATGATGGTCCACGAGAGCCTGAAAGCCGCCGAGGCGGTTGCCCGCGATGGTATCGAGGTGGAGATCGTCGATTTGCGCACGCTGTCGCCCCTGGACAAGCCGGCGATCCTGGAATCCGTCCGCCGCACTCACAAAGCGCTGATCGTCCACGAGGACTCGTTGACCGGCGGACTGGGCGGCGAGCTGGCCGGCATCATCGCCAGCGAGGCGTTCGACGCGCTGGACGGGCCGATTGTCCGCGTCGCCGCGCCGGACTCCCCGGCCACTCCCTTCAACAGCCAGCTCGAAGAAGCCTACCTGCCGAATGCCCAGAAGGTCGAGCAGGCGATCCGCGAATTGGCAGCATACTGAGATGATGCACTAACCGCGTCCGGGCGTTCCGCGCGGCAGGCCCTGCTCCAGGCTCTCCGGCTGGTCACTGTCGGGTGCCCGGGAAATTTCTTCGGGTGGGTGGACCTGGCAGAAGACGGCGAACATCGCCAGGTCGTAGACGATCTTCACCGCTCCCCCGATCAGAAACGGGACCGCCAGGGCAGAAGCAGATAGCAAAACGCCCGAGATCGACGGAGCCACCGCCCCGCCGGCCTTGCGCGCTACCGAGGTAATCCCCGCGACCGCCGAGCGCTCGTCCGGATCGACGATCGCCATCGTATACGACTGGCGGGTCGGTACGTCCATCTGAGAGAGGAGGCTGCGCGCGAGCAGCGCCGCCGCGGACAGGGCCAGATTCGGCATGAGCGGTACCAGCATCAGTAGCACGTTCGACGGCAGGTGGGTGAAGACCATGGTGTTCAGCAGACCAACCCGCTTCGCGACCGGCGCGGCCGCCAGGAAGGAGAGCGCGGCGAGGAGACTCGTGCCGAAGAAGATGGCGCCCAGCGTGCGCGTGTCGACCCCGTAGCGCACGTAGAACCAGTAGGCGATCAGCGCCTGGACGACGAGCGCGCCGCCGAACGAATCGAGCGCGAACAGAGGGACCAGCTTCGCCAGGGCACCGCGCGAGCGGTGGACGCCCAGCCAGTGTCGCGCCGGCGCGGTGCCAGACGGTGTCCTCGCCGGCTCGACCCGCGGCGACAGCCGGGTGTAGAGCAGCAGCAAGGCGAGCGACAGAATGGCGTAGGCCGCGATCAGCGCACGGTCGCCCGCGATCGGCGTCATCCCCACGGTCGCCGGCAGTCCGATCGAGAGCGCCCCGATCGCGCCGGCGAACGAGGAGACGAGATTGTAAAAGGCAAAAACGTGCGTGCGCTGCTCGGCACGCGCCGCTTGCGGGAGGATCGCCTGCTCGATCGGGAGGAGCGCGCCCACGTCGTTGCCCGACGGGCTCACCGCGCCGACCATCCCGGCGATGGCGAGGACGACGACGCTGTTGGTGACCGCGACAACCGCGGTGGTCAGCGCCATCACCGTCGTGCTGACAATCAAGATGCGCCGGCGCCCGAGCCGGTCGGCGAGCGTCGTGGCGAGAACGGTCGCCACGGCTCCGCCGGCGAGGGCAGCGGTGAAGATCAGCCCGATGGTCGCGGCATCCAGTCCGCGGACGGCGAGGTAGAGTCCGAACACGACCGCGAAGAAGCCAGTCGCGAAGCCCCGGATGCCGCCGGTTGCGAACAGGATCCAACCGTCGCGCGATAGCTCGGGGAGCCAGCGCGGCGTGGCACGGGCGGCGACGATGTCGCTCGACTCGCGGTCAGGTTTCATCCCACGATCACCACACTCCTCTGTCTCGGCCCAGCAGAACGGAGCGACATTCGATGACTGGTCACGACGATGAGATTATGGCTTACCGCTCCGCGGCACACAATCCCTGGCAGTCGTCATGACGCATCCCGACCTTTGAGTGGCTCGCGATGGCGTGCTCTCCTGCAAAAGAGCCGCGGCATTCTAACGTTTTGTGGCGGCTTCACAACTGAGTTCTAACCGGGGAAGGATTATACAAGAGTCACAATGGACGACCACTCTCTCTCCCTCTTCCCCGAGCTCGAGCGGGACCTGCGGACCCTCTACACGACGGGAATCGTCCCGTACCAGGAGCTCAAGACCATGATCGACGCGGGGTACATTCACGCGCCGTGTCCCATTCCCGAGTCGCAGGTACAACCGGCGAGCATCGATCTGCGGTTGGGCCTGGTGGCGTATCAGGTCCGTGCCAGCTTCCTACCCATGGGAAACGCGAAAGTCCTGAGTAAGGTCGACGAGCTGAAAGTAGGTCAGCTCGACCTGTCCTCGCCCACGGTGCTCCAGCGAGGCTCGGTCTACATTATTCCGCTGATCGAAGAGCTCAGCTTACCCGCGGACATTCTCGGGAAGTCGAATCCCAAGAGTACCGTGGGGCGGTTGGACGTGTTCACGCGGCTGATCACCGACTACGGCAGCGCGTTCGAGCGCGTGCCAAGGGGCTACAGAGGCGCGCTCTACGTCGAGGTTGCTCCGCGCACCTTCAGCATCGTCGTCCACGCGGGAACGCGACTGAATCAGCTACGCTTCATCCGTGGCAGCCCCGTTCCGTCAGATAGCACGCTGAATTCGCTGCATCGGAGTCAGACGTTGATCTACGACGAGGATGGCATTCCTGGCAAAGCGACCATATCGCACGGGCTCTGGCTGTCGATCGACCTGCAGAGGCGCGTCGGTTCGGACATCGTCGGCTATCGGGCAAAGCAGGACACGCCGCCCATCGATCTCGATCGGATCGACTACTACGATCCGGCTGAGTTCTGGGATGCCATCGTCAGTCCCGCGAAGCAGCAGATCGTCCTGGTGCCCGGGGAGTTCTACATCCTGGCGTCGAAGGAAAAAGTGCGCATTCCGCCTTCCTATGCCGCCGAGATGGTGGCCTACGACCCATCCGTTGGCGAGTTCCGGATTCATTACGCGGGCTTCTTCGATCCTGGATTTGGTTACGGCAGCGACGACGTGAAGGGGACGCGGGCCGTGCTGGAAGTGCGGTCGCACGAAGTACCCTTTCTCTTGAGGCACGGGCAGCGCGTGGGACGCCTGATTTACGAGAGACTCCTGAATATCCCGACCAAGATCTACGGGAGAGCGATTGGCTCCTCCTATCAGGGTCAGGAGCTCTCGCTGGGGAAGCAGTTCCGGCGAATACCCGTGTGAAACAGTGAGGGGAAGGTAGCTCAACTCGGTCGCTTGGGCACCCCGCGGAGTGCCCAAGCGACC
>DATLRG010000071.1:0-4434 GCA_035534795.1 Chloroflexota bacterium | reverse complement strand
CGCCGGGCGATCGACACCGCGCCGCGCAGACTGACGTCGAGGTCGGACAACTCAGCACGGGCCAGCGGGCTGGCGCTGTAGACGCTCGCGCCGGCTTCGCTCACCATCAGGTAGTGGAGTGCCGCACGGTTTGTTTCCGCCTCGCCCGTGCGCCGGATCAACTCGGCCGCGAGCCACTCGGTCTCACGCGAGGCGGTACCGTTCCCAATGGCGAGAAGGGTGACGCCATGCCGCGCGACGAGCAGCGCGAGCGTGCGGAGCGCCTCTTCGGCGCGGCGCTGAGGCTCGTGCGGATAGATCGTCGCGGTATCGAGCAGCTTGCCCGTCGGATCGACGACCGCGACCTTGCAGCCGGTACGGTAGCCGGGATCGAGCCCGAGGACTGTCTGGCCGGCAAGCGGCGGTTGGGTCAACACGCCGCGCAGGTTGGCGGCGAAGATCGCGATCGCATGCGTCTCGGCAAGCTCGCTCAACTGGGCGCGCACGTCGCGCTCGATGGCCGGCAAAAGCAGGCGCTCGGCAGCATCGGCGATTGCCCGGGTCAGCTGTTCCGCCACTGGGGAGCGGTCGTCAGGGTGGAAGACGGCGTCGACGGCCCTCTGCCAGTCGCGCTCCGGCACGACGACCTTCACGCGCAGGACTTTCTCGGCCTCGCCGCGATTGATCGCAAGAGTCTGAAACGGCTTGAGCCGGCCAATCGGGGCGGCGAAGTCGTAGTAGGTCTGAAAAACGCCCCGCGGATCGTCAGCCTTCTCGATCCGTGCGCACTGGAGGGTGCCGTATTGCAGCGCCCGCTCACGCGTGACCCGCCGCACCTCGGGCGCTTCACTGACCGCTTCGGCGACGATGTCGCGCGCGCCGGCCAGCGCTTCCTCGACCGTGACGACCTCCGGACCGAGGAAGGGGAGCGCGAGGGCTTCCGGGCTCTGGCGACCGGGCTGCTGCCGAATGATCAGGTCGGCGAGTGGCCCGAGACCGCGCTCGCGAGCGACGCTCGCACGGGTGCGGCGCTTCGGACGGAAGGGAGCGTAGAGGTCTTCGAGCGCCGTCCGGGTCTCGGCGGCGGCGAGTTGGGCCAGCAGCTCGGGCGTCGCGGCTCCCTGCTCCGCGAGCGCAGCAACGATCGCCGCCCGCCGCGTGTTGACCGTGCGCAGCGTGGCCAGCCCCTCGATCAGCCGCCGGATCTGGTCCTCGTCCAGCCCGCCGGTCGCCTCCTTCCGGTAGCGTGCGATAAACGGAAGTGTGTTGCCCGTATCCAGCAGGGCGATCGTCGCGGCCACCTGCTCCGGGTGGATCGACAGTTGGGTTGCGAGTGTCAATGCATCGCGGTTGATGTCTGTGATCATTGCATCATGATACACGACCAAAAGAACGGATCAGAAGCCCCTCGGTTCGAATCCTGGTCCGCCAGCCCACGCGCCTCGATGCGTCGGGGCTCTTTCATTTTGCGCTCATTTGTCCCCCCCGTTATTCGCGGGTGCGTCGCGCTCACGCTCGGAGAAGAGCCGAATCCTTTCGTCGCCTGATGTGTTATACTCGTTGACCCGTACACAATTGGAGGCGGACAAAGGAGGGGCGAGGACATCGACGCTAAACGGCGAACCAGCCGTGCGCATGGCTCACGATTAACCGGCAGGGTCTTTGACGAAGGAAGATAGGGAAGGTTGAAAATGGAAGAACGACTTCCGCGCCCGCCAAGCCAGTGGGACGATTACGTGGAGCGCGCTCGGCAGCAGCTACCCGCGGGTCCTCCCTCGCTTCTCAATGGCTACGTTCGGTTCGCCCCATGGGTCGCCCTCGTGTTTGGCGTCTTCGGCGTACTGGCGCTTCTGGCGCTGGGGGGTATTCTCGCCGTCTTGAGCCCGGTTCTCCTCCTGGGAGGAGCCTCGGGGGTTGGCGCCGGGGCTGACGCATTCCTCGCCATCGCCGTCGGGTTAGTCCTGGCAGTCTTGGAGCTGGCCGGCGGCTATCTCATGCTCAAGCGTAGCGCGACCGGCTGGTGGCTGATCGGCCTCGGCATCGCGGTGAGCGCAATCAGCGACCTTCTGCACGTCGCGATCTTCGGTCTAATCATCGTCCTCCTGATTGCCTGGATCCACATTCAGGTGCGGCCGCAGTACAACTAGGAGGTCGTTCCTGGCCGGGCGCCTGGTCGGGTCACGCTTGACCTATTTGGTGAGGGCCGCGTCGATCTGCTGGCGGGCGTCTCATCGACCGATGCCAGATCAGGAGCCGACGCGGCAGGGGCGAGTGCGACGACCGGCCGCGGCCGGTCGTCGGTGGCGGGGGTGAGCTCGCGATTGAGATTCACACGCGCCGCCGTGGCTGGCTGGCAGCTTTCAATCTTCGTCTGCTCAATCACTTCGGGGCAGAATGAACTGGCCCTCGTCCCGAACGCGCAACTGTTCCGCCATGGAATGGCCATCGAGAACTTCGGGGCCATCGGTGTCCGGATACCCGGCCGCTTTCCAGGCGGTCATGCCTCCCAAAACGTTGGCAAGCTTCGTAAGGCCACGTTGCCGCAGCACACTGGACGCGATGCTTGATCGGTAGCCGCTTCCACAGATAACGGCGATCGGACGCGATTGATCGAGTTCGCCGATTCGCTCGGGAAGGTCACCCAGCATGATGTGCACCGCCTCGGGGATGTGCCCGGATTCCCATTCGGAATCCGTCCGCACGTCCAGCACCTGCGGCCTCGCTTGCGCTAACTCGTCGTGCAGCTTGCTTACCGTCCACTGTGAGATCTGGCCGATCGGGTGAGCGGCCTCGATCCAGGAGGACATCCCGAACTGGAGATAGCCAACGACCCGCTCGTATCCGACACGTGCGAGGCGCGTCACGACCTCTCCCCAGGCCTGCGGGTCGTCGATGACGAGCACGAGGGGAACGTCGCTTGGCACGAGCCAGCCAACCCAGGTCGCAAACATCGTGTCGAGACCGATGTTGATTGCCCCGGGAATGTGGCCGCCGCCAAAGGCGACGTTTGAACGAGTGTCCAGCACAATTGCCCCGTGCCCAATCAGATGAACGACCTCGTCCGGGGTCAGTGGACGCGGCTCCGGTCGCCGCCAGTCCGACGGCCCCTGTTGATTGGTCGGCCGCATGCGCCGGTAGTACGTCGGAATCCCCGGGTTCCCGGAGAGGACGTACTCGACGAACTCCTTCTTGGTCTTCTTTTGAAGGGCCGGATTGAAGCGACGCTCGTAGCCAATTGTGCTGGTCCGCTTCCCGCTGATACCTCGGCCGCACAGGCTGCCGGCACCATGCGTCGGCAGAACTTCGACGTAGTCCTCGAGCGTGAGAATCTTCTGGTGCAAGCTGTCGTACAGCAATGGAGCTAGCTTCCGACCAAGCTCTGGACCGAGCAAGTCCGGACGCCCAACCGTTCCCACCAGAAGATCGCCCCCGGTGAAGACGAGAACTGGTGCCTCGGCCCGCGCGGTATCGCCCACCACGTAGGTGACGTGCTCCGGGGTGTGACCCGGGGTGAAGAGTACACTGATTCGCAATTCTCCCAGGCGAAGCTCGTCTCCCTCGCCAACCGCACGGTACGGGAACTCGAGGCGTGCTTCCGCCGAGGCAACGTATTCAGCCCCAACGTGCTGAGCGAGCTGGCGTGCCCCCGACACAAAGTCGTTGTGCAGATGAGTCTCCAGGGCGTACCGAATCTTAAAACCCCTTAGCTGGGCCTCGGCAACGTACGTCTCAATGTCTCGCCCCGGGTCGACAACCGCCGCCTCCTGAGTCTGGTCAGAACCGATCAGATACGATGCGTGGCCAAGGCCCTCGACGAAAAATTGCTTGAGGTACATACTATTACGCTCCGATCTCAATTGAACGCTCCGCCTGCACCCAGGCGAGCACGCATCTGCAGACGCTCAGTGCATTCCCGAGTCCCACGCGCGACGCGTCGGCGATTGCCGGGCTCGGGTGCTGATAACTCCGTAAGCTGAAGTGGTTCATTGCCTTGTCGATAATCCTCGGATTGTATTGCGATCGAGATTGACGACCATCTCGCCGACGAAGCCTCTAGACTCGTCAGTCCGAAAGCCGTCTCCGCCAAGCACGTGTCCGTATCATACCCCCATGGGGTATATTCGGCAAGTATTTCAATTGTCACATCTCTCGTTTATCCGCCTTGCGACCGGGCATAGTCCTTCAGTTTCTCGAGCTCTGCCCTGTACAGACCGCGCAGCATCCTCGGCGCCATCAGGCGTTCGATGCGACCCTGGATGCCACCGCTCGGCTCCCACTCCGTGTCGATGCGAACCCGGCAGATTGGTCCTTCCGGGGTTACGGTGAAGCTCGTGCGGATCTGCTTCTTCTCATCGGTCTCGGTGAGAACTCGGCCGGGCACCGGCTCCGCGAAACGGGTACGAAACTCTTGGCTCCGGCCGCCCAAAGTCATCCGGAAGGTATTGATCGTGCCCG
>DATLRG010000070.1:0-2264 GCA_035534795.1 Chloroflexota bacterium | reverse complement strand
GGCGTTCTCCTTTTCGTGACCTTTTCGTGGCGTTTCGTGATCTTCGTGGTCCAGACGTCTCCCCCGCGGCGTTTCGTATCGTTCGTGGTCCAAACGGTCTCTCCACGCGCCGTTACGAGGATGGCTGAACTGCATCCGGTGGAGGAGGATCCGCTGGGCGAATCCTCCTCCACCGGACACGGTTCAGCCACCTTCATCCGGGTCCAACCAGCCGCGCCCGGCGCGCGCGAGTCCCGCGGTCCCGGCTTCCTTCCTTTGCGCGACGGCTGGCGACGACACGTTGAAGATGAAGGCGTAGCGGTCGGCCCGAAAGAAGGCGTGCAGGGCCTGGACCGGCGACCCTTGCTGGTCGTAGAACACGAACTCGTTCAACAGCATCGGCGCGCCCGGCGTAGTGTCCAACTGGTGCGCCTGGGTCGCCGTCGCCGCGGCCGCGCCGATGCGCAGCCGCGTACTGGTGATCTGGCGCCCACAGGTGGCCTCGATCAAGCGGCTGATCGAGGGCGTCGTCAGGTCGCCGCTCTGGAGCGAACGCCCAATCGCCAGCGGAAAGTAGCGCGATTCGAGCCACAACGGCTGACCGTCCGCGCTGCCCAGGCGACGGAGCCGCACCGCGGACTCGTCGGGATCGAGACGGAGCAGCCAGCCTAGCCGCGCGGGCGGCGGCCCCTCCTCGATCGCGAGCACGCGCGTCGTCGGCTCGAACCCTTGCCGGAGGATGTCTTCCTCGAAGGCGAACAGGTTGCCCGGGTCGCGCTCGATCTTCGTGAGTGCGCCGGCGTTCGCGTGGACGAAGGTCCCGCGGCCGCGCTGCCGCTCGATCAGCCCGTCGTCTTCGAGTCGCTCGAGGGCCATGCGCACGGTGATCCGGCTCACGCCGTACCGCTTCGCGAGGTCGCTCTCGGCCGGCACGCGCGTCCCCGACGTCCAGGCGCCGGCGTCGATCTGCTCGCGCAGCAGGAGCTCGAGCTGGTAGTACAGCGGGATCGGACGATTCCGATCGATCACGGGTTATTCTCGACGGCAGCAGCCACCAGGACGCGGCCGACTCGGTCGGTCTCGGTCATCGCCGCGCCGCGCGCGCCCGCTGAAGAATCTGCGCGATGCGGCCCGCGACGATGAACTCTTCGCCGGGATTCAGCATCTCGGCGTTGACCATCAGCTCGCCATCCTGGCGCTCGCCGACGGTGACGCGGGGATCGCCCTCGTCGAGCTGCTTCACCAGGTGGCTGGTCGTGGTGCCGGCGACGCTCTCGTCGATCCGCAGGCGCAGGTGGTGGAATGGCTTGCCGACGTCGGTGCCGAAGTGCTTGCGGACGGACAGGCCCGGGATGTCTCGGAGCTGCTCGTCGATCGTTTCCAGCCGTCGCTCATACTCGCCGAAGATGTCGTCCGCCGAGCGGGTTGCCATCAGCTCGACGGCGGTGAGGAGACCGACGATCAACTCGCGACTGGCTTTCGCCGGCCGCGCGACCGAGTGGATTGGTGGACAGAAGAAGAGGACCTTTTCGATCATCTCCGCGGTCCCGACCACCAGGCCGCTCGACTGTGGTCCACGGAAGCCTTTGCCACCGGAGAAGACGGCGACGTCGGCGCCCAGCTCGCGGGTGAACGTCCAGGTGTTCTCGAATGGCGGCATCTGCGCCGCGGCGTCGACGATGACCGGAATGCCCCGCCGGTGGCACACCCGGGCGACGTCCTGGAGCGGCAACTGCTTTCCTTCCAACTCGCGGTTGATGAAGTAGAGACAGCAGGCCGTCTGGGGAGTGATGGCGGACTCGAGTTCGTCGAGCGTCGGCTGTCGCGGATCTCCGACCCAGCGCACCTTCATGCCGGCCGGCTGCACGCAAATGTGGTAGGGGTTCCGATTCACCGCCTGGGCGATCGCTTCGTCTTTCATCCCCTCGGTGTTAGGGAGCTGCGCGCGCTTCTGCTCGTCGGTCCCGGCCATCACCGCCGCCGCGGCGAGCAGCAATCCCGCGGCCGCGCTGACCGCGACGAAGGCGCCTTCGTTCCGCGTCAGCGCCGCGAGGCGTTGCCCAACGGCGCGCTCGAGCTCATAGGTGTTCACGAAGCTGCGCGACGCCTCGACCATACTCTCCATGACCTCGGGGTGCGGGATCGACCCTCCCAGGTACGAGATGGTCCCGCGCGCGTTGACGATCGGACGGACTCCAAGGCGCTGGTAGATGCCCATGATCTCCTCCCCCTCGACGATGTATGACTAGAGTAATGCCACGGTGATAACTCCATCGCCGTGGGGG
>DATLRG010000069.1:0-3025 GCA_035534795.1 Chloroflexota bacterium | reverse complement strand
AGCCAGCCCCACCAATTCTGAAAACTGCTCTAAATGATCACTTCGGCGCGCGGACGGTAGCCCTGACGAAAATCCGAGACGTAGACGACCGTGCTTTCGATCTTGACCAGCGTATAGCCCGGCGCGCCGACGTGAGCCTCCGGAACTTTCACCGCCAGAAGCGCTCGCGCGTGGACGAACTCCTCGGAATCGTCGACGATCGCGGCCCGCCCGATGGCCTGTAGAAAGAAGGTCGGGCGACGCTCGTCGATCGCATAGCCGACGCACGAGTTCTGCGTGATGTTGTGGAGCATGGTCGTGCCGTTCGGCGTATTGACGTAAAGAACGAAGCCGTCGGCGGCGTAGTAGACGGTCGAGGCCCACGGTTGGTCGCCGTCGACGGTCGCGATCACGGCCACGCGCTGTTCGCGAAGGATGTCCAGCGCGGCGGCGCGGGCGTCCCAGGTCACGGCCGCGCGGCTAGACATCGACGACGATGGCCGGCCCTTCGAGGCATGGCTCGTCGTCGGATTCCGGCAGCCAGACGTCGCCGTACTGGCGAAGAGCGTCGATCAGTGGCAAGGCGGCCTCGCCCTTCTCAGTGAGGCGATACTCCACCCGGGGCGGGACCGCCGCGAAAATCTGACGGGTGAGAATGCTCTGCCGTTCGAGCTCCTTCAAGCGTCCGCTCAAGACCCGAGGACTGATCCCGGTGGATTGCTCCAGCTCGCTGAACCGCCGCTCTCCGTCGGCCAGGTCACGCAAGATCAAGAGCGTCCAGGTATCGCCGAGAAGCCGCGCGGCCCGCGCCACCGGACAGATCCGCCTCCCGGCCTGCACACGCGCTCCAACGATCACTCCGCCACCTCCTGCCCTTGCCACCCACAGTATACCAAAAACTATTGACGAAAGTGGCGCGTCGAAGTATTATACAGTTACTAGCTATCTATAGGATAGCTATGGTGTCAGGAGTCAGTTATGATGTTCACAGCTTCCGCGGCCCGCCCGGGCCTCGAAGATGAAACGGCTGAAGCGTTCCGCTTCAGCGCCCCGGTCCGCGACGACCGTCCCGCCGCGGACGAGATCCCCTCGATCGCGAACCCACTACAGATCTATCTCGACGAGATCGGCGGAAAGAGGCTACTCAGCGCCGCCGAAGAGCGAGATCTCACCCAGACCTACCGCGCGAATCCAACGTCACCCGCCGGTCGCGCCGCGCGCCAGCGGCTGATCGAAGCAAACCTTCGGCTGGTCGTCAGCGTCGCCGCGCGCTACCAGAATCGGGGAATGCCGCTCGGTGACCTGGTGCAGGATGGGAATCTGGGGCTGTTCCGCGCGGTCGACCGGTTCGATCCCGACCGCGGCTTTCGGTTCTCGACCTACGCGACCTGGTGGATTCGCCAGGCGATCACCCGGGCCCTCGCCGAGCGGGGCCGAACGATCCGACTGCCGGTTCATCTGAACGACCTGCTCGCCCAGGTGTCGCGAACGACCGCGCAGCTTCAGCAGGAGCTGCTGCGCGAGCCGCGCGTGGACGAGGTGGCGCGCGCGCTGAACGTCGCGCCGGCGCGCATCGCGGAGACGCTGTCGCGCGCGGTCGAGCCGGTGTCCATCGAAGCCGACCTGACGGTCGATGGCGCGACCCTGGCCGACCTGCTGCCGGACGACGAGCGTCCCTCGACCGAAGGCTTCTTCGAGTTCACCGAACTGCGAGACACCCTGGACGCGGCGCTCGAGACGCTCGAGCCGCGCGAACGACTGGTCATCTCTCAGCGATTTGGGCTCGAGAGCTCCGCTCCGAAGACGCTGGCCGACATCGGGAAGACGCTGCACATGAGCAAGGAGCGCGTCCGACAGATCGAAGAGCAGGCGCTCCGGAAGCTCCGGACCGGACCACTGGCGGAAAACCTGGCCTCGCTGGCGGCGTGAGACGAGAAGCTGGTGTCAGGAACCAGAGAGAGTCCCGTCGTCGCCGGTCCCCGTGGCGCGTCCCTTGCAAACGGGGCCAGCGGGGGCGTTGACGATGACTGAACACCTGATGTACGTTGGCACCGACGACGGCGTGCTCACCATGCGCCGCCTGCCGGGCAACTGGGAGCATCTCGCGGCCGGGCTGAGCGGGCACCAGATCTGGTCCCTGGCCCATCGCCCGGGGCGACCCCAGGAGATTTTTGCCGGTAGCTACGGCCGTGGCCTGTTTTACTCCGCTGACGCCGGCAACCTCTGGCAGTCCCGCAACGACGGCCTGACCCACACTTACATTCGGTCGGTCCTGTTCGATCCGACGGACGTTCACAGGATGTTCGTCGGCACCGAGCCCGCCGCGATCTTCCGCAGCGTCGACGACGGACAGACCTGGCAGGAGCTGACTGGCGTGCAGACCTTGCCCGGCCACGAGCGCTGGTACTTGCCGTACTCGCCGCGTGCCGGGGCGGTCCGGACGCTCGCCGCCGTGCCCGGGCTGCCCGGCAGCTTCTACGCCGGCATCGAGCAGGGCGGCGTGATCTACACCTACGATGGCGGTGACACCTGGCAGCTCCTCGACGGCGGAGTGAACGCCGACGTTCACGACGTGCTGGTCGACGCCGACGGTGGCGCCATCCTCTTCGCGGCGACCGGTGGCGGCGTCCACCGTTCGTTCGACGGCGGCAAGACCTGGGAGCGCGTTCTCGCCGACTACACGCGAGCGGTCGCCGCGCAGCCCGGACATCCCCAGATCGTCTATGCCGGACCGGCGCCACGGGTGGGTCACGGCGGACGCATCGAGCGCACCCACGATGCCGGCAGCACCTGGCAGCCCTGGTGGTGCGGATTATCCGTTCCGCTCCGGGGCATGGTCGAGCAGCTCGTCGCGCGCCCCGGCTCCCTCGACGATCTCGGCGGCCTGTTCGCCGTGCTCTCCGGGGGCGAGGTCCACCATTGCGCGCTGGACCGTCCCGCCTGGGTGCCGATCTTCTGCGGCGGTGAGCCGCGCGTGAACGTGGTCGAGCTCGCGGTAGGGTCCTGAGAGGGTGTGTGGGAAGGGTCAGGTGGCGGGTGATTTTGG
>DATLRG010000068.1:0-4890 GCA_035534795.1 Chloroflexota bacterium | reverse complement strand
CACTTATCAGTACGTGATGACCAACGGTGGCCCAAGCGACGCGACGGAGGTCCTGTCCCTACTCATCTACAGCACAGGTCTGCAGTACCTCAAGATGGGACTGGCCGCGGCAATGTCACTCATCCTGTTCATCACGATCTTCGTGCTGACGCTGATCCAGTTGCGGATCAGTCGAAACGACGACGTATCGTACTTGTGAGGACAGCAAGTTGGAGAACGAGTCAGAGCTGATCAAGCAGACAGCCACCACCCGGTGGACCGTCGCTACTGCGCACGCGCTTGGGCGATTGACTGGCTCGACGGTATTCTACGCCGTGATCAGCGCGGGAGCGCTCCTGATGGTGATGCCCATGATCTGGATGCTTACGACCTCGTTCAAAGGCGAGCAGACTGTCTTTGACGTGCCGATTCAATGGATCGCGGTCCCTCTGCACGTTGAGAACTATGCACGCGCGTATGGATTCGTCGCCTGGCCGCAGTACTACTTCAATAGCTTCTTCGTCGCTGTCGCGCAGGTGGTGCTCAACCTCAGCGTCTGCTCAGCTGCTGGATTTGGCTTCGCAAAATACCGCTTTCCGGGCCGGACCTTTTGCTTTCTGCTCGTGCTGAGCACGCTAATGATTCCGTTTCAGGTGATCATGGTCCCACTCTTCATTGTGACGCGGCAATTGGGCTGGCTCAACTCATACGCTGGTCTGATCATCCCCGGGGCCGTTGGCGCATTTGGAGTGTTCTTGATGCGTCAGTTCATGGTGACGTTGCCCGACGAGTTGTTCGCGGCGGCGCGCATCGACGGTGCAAGCGAGCTCCGCCTGTTCTGGGGTATCGCCATCCCTCTCTCCAAGCCAGCCCTCGCCGCGCTGGCCATCTTTACCTTCACCGGCAGCTGGGATAATCTGCTCTGGCCGTTGATCGTCACGACAAAGTCCTGGCTCTTTACGCTGCCCCTGGGGCTCGCCGGCTTCAACAGCGAATACGGCAATGACTACACCGGGCTGATGGCGGCGAGCACCGCGGCGACCATCCCCTTGATCATCCTCTTTGCGCTGCTCCAGAAGCAGTTCGTCGAGGGGATCGTCATGACCGGCCTGAAGGCGTGACCGCGTCGCGGAGAGCCTCGGGCTGGACTTGCAGGACGACCAGCGCGATCAGCAGCAGGGTGGCCAGGGCCTCGATCAGCGTGGAGGCCACGCTCTGATAATAGCCGATCAGCGGGGAGCCAAGGACGAGCGGCGCCGCCTGCAGCACGTCGGCGGCGACTGGCCAGAGGAGGCTCAACGCGGCCGCGCCGATCGCTCCACACAAGCCAATCGCACCCAGGGCCGCGACGACCAGGACGACGAGCTCGAACGGGCGGGCGCCCTCCTCGACAGCGTCGGTCCGCGCGACCATCGTCGGAATCTGGGCCAGCCGCGCGGCCAGCGCCGGCGGAGGCGCGACGACCAGAGCAGCCGCTAGCGCCTCATCCAGCGCCCATTGGCCCCGCTCCCATGCCGCGCACGCGGCGCAGCCAGCGCGGTGCCGCGTCAACCCGTCTCCCACCTCCCCACCCTGGTCGGAGAGACGCGGCAAAGCGGGCACGTCGCCCTCGATCCAACGGCGACGGAACTCATCGCAGGTCACGGTGCCTCCTGGACCTCCGGAACGCCGAGGCGGCGCGCCAGCGCGAGCCGTCCCCGGCGAATGTGCGCTTTCACCGTATTGAGCGGCAGATTCAGCACGCTGGCGATCTCTTCGTACCGCAATTCCTGAAAGTAGTAAAGCGTGAGCGCCAGGCGATAGGCAGTGGGCAAGTCGTTCAGCGCCGCGCGGACGTGCGCCGATGTCTCCTGGCGGTCCGTGATCAACGCGGGGTCCACCAGCGGATCGACGTCGGGGACGTCGATCGTCTCGTCGTCGAGGAAGGCTTCTTTGCTCCGCCCTCGACGGCGGAGCGCGTCCAGCCCCAGGTTGACCACCAACCGGTAGAGCCACGTCGTGAACTTTGTCTCGCCGCGAAAGCTGCCGATTCTCTGGCACAGCCGCAGAAACGCTTCCTGGGTCAGGTCGGCGGCGTCCTCCGGGCGGCGCATCAGGCTGAAGGCGACGCTGTACACGTAGTTCTGCTGCTCCTCGATGAGCCGGTGCCAGGCGGCGGGATCTCCCGCCTGGGCGCGCTGGACGAGCTGGGGGCTGGGCTCGGCCACCCGGGCCGCCTCCTTCGTGATCTCTCACAGATTACGACGTTGTAACGTACACTATTGTTGCAGCCGCGCGCGACGATCGCAACCCGCGGACGACGGGAAGAAGTCAGGAGTCAGACACGTCGTGCAACAATCCAGGTCGCCGCAACGTCACATCCACGTAGCGACAGATGTCGCGGTCCCATCGCCACTGGCGAGGAGCAACGCAGAGAGGTGAGGCGCAGCGCTCGCCCCGAGCGTTTCGTTCCCTTTTGCGTTTTCCGTTTTGCTCCGCCGGTGGCGCGGGATCGCCCGTCACGGAGTCTCCTGGAGGAAAGTACGATGGTGACCCATCGCCTGTATCGCAGCAGAGCCGACCATATGCTCGCCGGGGTGTGCGGGGGGTTGGGTGAGTATTTCGGCGTCGATCCAACACTCGTCCGGTTGTTCTTCATCATTGCCGCCATCCTGACCGGCGGACTGGTCATCCTGGTCTATGCGGTGATGTGGCTTCTGGTGCCGGAGCAGCCGTTTGGACTCTCCGACAGCCCATCGGCCGGCGCGGCGTGGATGTCGGGTTCGCCCGACCCGGGCCCGGCCGACCCACTGTTCACCGGCGAGACGCCGCCGCGGCCTGGCTTCGCCGGTGGGTTAGCCGGCTCGGCCAGCTTCATGGGCTCCCCCACGGGCGACCAGATCCATCACCGCCGGCAGTGGTTTGGCTGGGCCCTGGTGGCGCTCGGCGCGCTCGTTTTGTTCGCAAATCTGAATCTGCTGAGCTGGCTCAATCTGCACGTGACCTGGCCGCTCTTCCTGATCCTGGCCGGCGTTCTCCTGCTGCTGCGCCAGCAGCAGCGGCGCTGAGGGGAGGTTGAACGTGCAGAGTCCGTCGCGATCGCACGGGGGAAACCCGCGATCGGCGCGCCTGGTCGTGCCGCTGCTCCTGATCATCGCCGGCAGCCTATTTCTCCTGAATAATCTCGGCGTCCTGCCGTGGTCGATCTGGCTCACGCTCGCTCAGCTCTGGCCGATTATTCTCATCATGCTGGGGATCGAGATCGTCCTCGGGCGGCGTGGCGGCATGCTGAGCGCGGCGGTCACGCTGATCGTCCTGGTCGTCGTCGTCGCCGTGGTGATCGTCGTGACCCTCCGCCATCCCGTGACGTCCACGACGGCCAGCCCTTTTCAAGTCGCCGCGAGCGCGGGTCCGCCGCAGACGCAGACGGCGACAGCAACCATCGGTGCGGCGTCGAGCGGTGACGTGACGCTGCGCTTCCCCGCCGGCAAGCTCAGCGTGGGCGCGCTGCCGACGAAGGGCGATGATCTGCTGGACGCGACGACGACGATGCCGCGGGGAATGCATCTATCGCAGCAGTCGACGCTGCGCGACGGCGTGAGGCAGGTCGTGCTCACGGCCGGCGGCGCACCGTCTGTCAGGAGCATGCTGCCGCTGGGCTGGCCTTTCGGGCCGACCACGCCCGACAGCGAGATCACCTGGAACGTCCAGCTCGCCCCCACCACGCCGCTCACGCTGCGGGCCGACCTGGGAGCAGGGCAGTCGGACTTCGACCTGACCGGCCTGATGGTCCAGCAGCTTACCGTGCACGACGGCGCCGGGCAGACCACGATCCACTTCCCGGCGAACGCCGCGCAGACCGTTGCCGACGTCCAGGACGGCGCGGGGCAGCTCACCCTGATCGTCCCACCCGGCGTCGGGGCCTATCTGCACACCTCGTCAGGCGCGAGCGTCGACGTTCACGTCCCGGCCGACCGCTTCCAGCGCGTCAGCGATGGGTACGAGACCGCCAACTACGCAGCCGCGCCCAACCGGCTCGACGTGACCCTGCACCTGGGTGCTGGCTCAGTTGACGTCCAATGAGCCAGGACGCATACTTCACGATGGAGGTCCTGCTGAACGACAAGCCAACCCGCACGGATGCCCGGCCCCGGGGCGACGTGGTGATTCCCGTCTACAACGAAGAGCGCGATCTGGAGCGGTCGGTGACGACGCTCCGGCAGTTCCTGATCGAGCACGGCCAGGCCTGGAGCTGGCGGATCGTCGTCGCGGATAACGCCTCGATCGATCGCACGCTGGCGATCGCTCAGGAGTTGGTGGGGCGCTGGCCAGATCAGGTCGCGGTCGTCCACCTCGACCAGAAAGGGCGTGGCCGAGCGTTGCGGCGCGCCTGGAGCGAGAGCGACGCCGACGTCGTCTGCTACATGGACGTCGACCTCTCGACCGACCTGCGGTTTCTTCCCCCGCTGATCGGTGCCTTGACCTCGGGGTACGACGTGGCCTTCGGGTCGCGCCTGGCGCCAGGGGCGCAGGTTGAACGGGGGCTCAAGCGCGAGGTCATTTCCCGCTGCTACAACGCCCTGATCAAGCTATTCTTCTGGCACCACTTCTGGGATGCGCAATGCGGGTTCAAAGGGGTGACCCGGCGGGTGGTCCAGCAGGTCTTGCCGCTGGTGGAGGACCTGGCCTGGTTCTTCGATACCGAGCTGCTCTTGATCGCCGAGAAGAATGGTTACCGGCTCAAGGAGATTCCCGTCGCCTGGAAAGACGATCCGGACAGCCGAGTCAGAATCTTCAAGACCGCCTGGGAAGACGTGAAAGGGCTGTGGCGCCTGAAGCGCCGCTTTCCCCGAGTCTCCGACCCGGAGAAGGTACAGCCCGCGAAACATCTCCTGGGCTAGGTTGTGTCTGAGAGAGAGATTGGGAAGCTGG
>DATLRG010000067.1:0-3583 GCA_035534795.1 Chloroflexota bacterium | reverse complement strand
CCCGCGACTGGCACACGTCAGACACCCTCTGGAGTCCAGATCGCGGTAGCGTGGACACCGCGCCATGCCGATAGCCCACCGAAACGAAAGCCAGGGGGAAACGAACCGGATCTACCTGCGCAAACCCGGTGCGTTTCGCCTCGGACCTTCTCTACGTCGATTTCACGGGCGGAATCGGCGGCATTGGCACATCACCGGCACCACCGGCGATTTGCGGCGTCGGCGACGCGGTGACTCCCGCGCCGGGGATCTGCCGCGCTTCCTCGGGAGCCGGCAATCCGGTGATTCGCGATTCTCCTTCCGCCAGCCCAATGACGAAGTCGTTCACTTTCGTCGATGCCTGCCGGAAGAAGACCGTGAAGATCGCGATGAGCTGGAGAATGACGAACGCGATGCCCAGCAGGACCATGCCCGGAAGCCGCACCCACGTTCGGCTCGCGGCATCCAGTCCGTTCAAGCCTCTCTCGCTTCGCCCGCCAAGATCCATCACGAAACTGTCCAACATGACAAAGAACAGTCGGATGAGCTCGGTGACAATCCTCAGGGTCATCAGCACGACCATGATCAGCCGAGTCGCCAGATCCCCGACACGTTCAGCCCACGTCATTGTTGACCTCCTTGACCTATGCACGACGCTTGCTCCGTCTGAGGCCCGGGGCGTCACGATTCAATCAGCCTGGCCAGAGCTGTGCTGGACGCGGCGCGAGGAGCTTGACGGATGCCTCTCAGCGAGCAATCGGCGCGATCGAAGCTGCCCGATCACCTCCTTTCGCCAAGGTTGCTGCCAGTAGTCGGACGGAGCGGGAGCCTGTCCCGCTCGCGATTCCTTCAGACCTCCAGGTAGTGGGCGCTACTGTCCAGCAGCCGTTCTCGCAGGTAGCGCCCCGTCGAGGCAATCGATTGGTGGCCGAGCGTCGCCTGCACCATGCGGAGCGGCGCACCGCGATCCAGAGCGTGCGCCGCGTGCGCGTGGCGCAGCCAGTGAGGCGACACCGGCAGGTCGACGCCCGCGCGATCCGCGGCAGCGCGCACGATGCGCCACACCGACGAAGCGTGCAGGTGCCCGCCCTTCTGAGATCGGAACAGCGGTCCGTCGTCGTCCGGCGCGAGGTGGAGCCCGTTTCGGAGCGACAGCAACTCGTGCCAGGTCGCGGGGGTGAGCGACACCACGCGTGTTTTGGCGCTGCCGGAGTCGACGGTGAGCTCGCCGCCACCACCGCGCGCTCGCAGATCGCACCACGTCAAGCGGCAGACTTCGGAGACACGGAGGCCAGCGCCATAGAGCAGGCGCACGAGAACGCGGTTACGCTGGGTCGGCTCAGTAGCGATGATCTGGTGGACCTCGGCCTCGGAGAGGACCCGCGCCGCTAGCGCGCTGTCGACGGGGGGGAGCTTCAGCGGTCGCCCGGCGTCCACTGGTAGCAAGCCGGCGCGATGGCCGAACGCCAACAGTGACTTGACCGCGCTGAGCATCCGGGCGCGACTGGCCTGGGCGAGGTGGGTGATGGTGTCGGCGTAAGCCTGAAGGTCGGCGAGAGTAACTTCGGCGAGCTCCTTGCCAACGTGGGCAAGAAAGCGAGCGACGTCGCGTCGGTAGGCAGATTGCGTGTGGGGGCTGCGGTCTCGCAGCCATAATTCGATCAGACTCACGTCACCACGGTGACTGTCATCGGAATAGGCGACGTTCAGGGCCAACTCCATGTAACTTCCCCTCAGAATGCAATATAAGTATATTTATCTTGCGTTTCGCTGTCAACTTATTTCGGCGGTTCGATCGGCGGTGGAGGGTCATCCGGCTTCCACTGCTCAGAGAGGGCCTTCCTCTGCTCGCGAATGCGACGACTGTCCGCGACCGCGACGGCCACCTGCTCGAGCAGCGGTTGATTCGCGCCGATTCCGGCGCAAATCAGCTGCACGGCGGCTGCGCTCCGCGTCGCATGCACACCCGCCTTCACCAGCGCAGCCAGCGCGGGGGGCGCATGGGGAAGGGTATAGCGCAGAATCGTGGGGCCTCGCCCGCGCAGATGGCCTCACCCCCTGCCCCTCTCCATCGGAGATGGAGAGGGGCAGGGGGTGAGGCCACGCCGTCCGCCCCACGATTCTGCGCTATACCCATGGGGGAATCGCTGTGTTCGGCGGCGCGACTGCCGAACACAGCGATTCCCCTTTGCACTCTTGGAAAGAGATAGACAGCCCGGCCCGGATGCCTTATCCTCGTTCACCGGGACAGCATCAGTGGGGTAGTTGCGCTCGTCACCGTTCCCGGCCGGCGACTGATCCGCTGATGCTCAGCCTACCAGGAGGAAGTATGCCTGAGCGCCAGCGTGTTGTCATCACCGGAATGGGGGCGATCACGCCTCTGGGCCTGGACTTGCCGCGCACCTGGGACGCCCTGATCCGCGGCCAGTCCGGCATTGCGCGGCTGACCTTGATCGACTGTGACGGGCTGGCCGTGCGCATCGGCGGCGAGATCCCCGGCTTCGATCCGGCGCTCTACCTGGACCGGAAAGAGGCGCGCCGTCTCGACCGCTTCCAGCAGCTGGGCATCGTCGCGGTCGACGAGGCGATCCGCGACGCGGCGCTCACCATCACCCCGGAGAACGCGGAACGGGTGGGCGTGGTGCTGGGGACCGGCACGGGCGGTGTGGCGACGCTGGTGGATCAGGTCACGACGCTGCTGCAACGCGGACCGGACCGGGTCAGCCCGTTCTTTGTGACCATGTTCATTCCCAGCCTCCTGAGCGGCATCGTCTCGATCCGCATCGGAGCCAAAGGTCCGAACTTCTGCATCATGAGCGCCTGCGCGACCAGCGCCCACTGCATCGGCGAAGCGACCGAGATCATCCGGCGTGGCGACGCGGACGTCGTCATCGCGGGCGGCGCGGAAGCGCCAATCACCCGATTGGCGGTGGCCGCCTTCGATCAGATGCACGCGGTGTCGCGCCGAAACGACGAGCCCGAGCGCGCGAGCCGACCGTTCGACCGCGACCGCGACGGGTTCGTCCTGGCCGAGGCCGCGGGCGCGGTGGTGCTGGAGACCCTGGAGCACGCCCGTCGTCGTGACGCGCGCGCCTACGTCGAGGTCGTCGGCTACGGCGCCGCCGCCGACGCTTTCCACATCACGGCGCCGAGCAAGGATGGCGAGGGCGCCGCGCGGGCCATGCGTCTCGCGCTGCGGCAGGCGGGAATGCAGCCGCGTGAGATTGGCTACGTCAACGCCCACGCGACCTCCACGCCCCAGGGCGATGCCGCCGAGTCCCAGGCGATCAAGAGCGTCTTCGCAGAAGGTCCCCCTCCACCGGTCTCCTCCACGAAAAGCGCCACGGGCCACCTGTTCGGGGCGGCCGGCGTCGTCGAGGCGATCTTCTGCGCGAAGGCCATCGTCGACGGCTGGCTGCCCCCGACGCTCAACTACGAAACGCCCGACCCGGCCTGCGACCTCGACTTCGTCCCGAACGTGGCGCGCTCCGCGCGGATCGACGCCGCCCTGACCAACGGCTTCGGCTTCGGCGGGCAGAACGCCTCCCTGATCCTGCGGCGCCTCCCCGATGGTTAGGTGTCGTGAGGGAGTCCAGGAAGGTGG
>DATLRG010000066.1:0-7766 GCA_035534795.1 Chloroflexota bacterium | reverse complement strand
TCCCGCAGGTCAGTCGGCAGCGCCAGCGGCCGATCCGGCTGATAGGGACGGAACACTCGCTTGGCCATCGGCACCTCCATGGAGAGATTATGTATAAAGTATACCCCAATCCCTACCTCAACTCAGACAGATTCCTAGCGGCTCAATGACACCAAACCTGTCGTGGAGCAGTTCACGATGTTCTGTGGCCGGTGACCGCTCGTGGCCTCACCCCGTCCTCACGGGCACCCCTCTCCATCTCCGATGGAGAGGGGACGAAGAGGTCCGCGGCGCTGCGCGCCGCACCTTCCCCCTCTCCATCGGAGATGGAGAGGGGGCGAGGGGGGTGAGGTCGCGACCTCGCGCCGCTTCGTGATCTTCGCGGTCCAAACGCAGCCACGTAACCACCAGTCCGTTGCCTACTCTTCGTGCGTTCGCCGCGACTCCTGCTCTCCCGGAACCCGGATCGGGATGTGCGTCCCCTGCTGCGCTTGCTCATCACTCCGCGGAGCCGGTTGCCCCGGCTGCCCCGGCTGGCCCGGCTGCGCCGGTTGACCTTGCGGTTGGAGCGGGATTCCGTAGCCGGCTTCCGGCGGCTTGGCCGGAATCACGTCTTGACCCGCGGCGCGGCTCGGCGTCGGCGTGGCGTGGACCTTCAGGTCGTTCTGGACGCCGCGAACGCCACCTACTTTCCAGGCATCCTCGCCGGCCAGGTCTTTCGCCAGCTCCGAGTTGACCGTGCCGTTCAACGTCACCTCGCCGCCCTTGACGTCCACGTCGATCCCCAGGGAGCTGACCGCCTCGTCGTAAAACAGCGCGGTATCTACATCGCGCTTGATGTCCTCGTCCGATCGGGTCGGCGCCTTGCCGGGGAACGGCCCATGGTCGCCCATGTAGTAGACCTTTGGCTCTGGCGGGACCTCTCGGTACGGTTCGCGGCCTTCGAATCGCTCACCCCTGACCTCCTCAGCCATGTCATCCTCCTTGGTGCGTCGAGAGACAGAATCTGTCCGCAACTACCGTGCCGCCCGGGTCTTGCCGAGACTCTGCTCGCCCGGGTACAATGCGGGCATGAACACCGCTCAATTTGTCGAGTGGTTCCGGGCCAGCGACCACGCTCGAAATATCTGGTGGACTCAAAGCGTGCCGGCGCGCCCGGCGTGCTACGCCGATTGGCCCGCTGCATTAGATGACCGGATCGTCACGGCCCTGCGCCGACGCGGCATCGAGCGTCCCTACACCCACCAGGCGACGGCGATCGAGCGCGCCCTGAACGGCGAGAACTGCGTCGTCGTCACCCCGACCGCGTCGGGAAAGACCCTCTGCTACAACCTCCCGGTCCTCAACGCGCTGCTGAGCGACTCCGAGTCCCGCGCGCTCTATCTCTTCCCAACCAAGGCGCTCGCGCAGGACCAGCTGGCAGAGCTGCAAGGTCTGATCGACGGCCTGCAGGTCGACGTCAAGACGTACACCTACGATGGGGACACGCCGGCCAACGCGCGCCGGGTCGTTCGTCAAGCCGGGCACGTCGTCATCACCAATCCGGACATGCTCCACACCGGTATTCTCCCCAACCACACCCAATGGCACCGGCTCTTCGCCAACCTGCGCTTCATCGTGATCGACGAGATGCACGTCTACCGGGGCGTCTTCGGGTCGCACGTGGCGAACGTGCTGCGCCGGCTCAAACGCATCTGCCGGCACTACGGGGCCTCGCCGCGCTTCGTGCTGGCGTCTGCCAGCATTGCCAATCCGGAAGCGCTGGCGCGGCGACTGATCGAGGAGGACGTGGTCGCGGTCGTGGAGAGTGGGGCGCCGGTCGGCGAGAAGCACTTGATCTTTTACAACCCGCCGGTGGTGAATCGCGCATTGGGAATTCGCACCGGGTCGATCGGCACCGCGCGCCGCCTGGCGATGGAAACCATCGCGAACCGCATTCATACCATCGTCTTCGCGCGGAGTCGGCTCAGCGTCGAGCTGCTGCTGCGGTACTTGCGCGCCGACGCGCGGCAGGCGCGGTTACCGGAAACCGTCGTCCAAGGATACCGCGGTGGCTACCTGCCAAACGAGCGTCGCGCGATCGAGCGCGGCCTGCGCGAAGGCAGCGTGCTGGGCGTGGTCAGCACGAACGCGCTGGAACTGGGAATCGACATCGGCAGTCTCGATGCCTGCATCATGGTCGGCTACCCGGGAACGGTTGCCAGCACCTGGCAGCAGATTGGGCGGGTGGGCCGACGCGAGACTCCCTCGCTGGCGATCCTGGTCGCCGCGAGCACCCCGCTGGATCAGTTTCTGGTTGGACACCCGGACTACGTCTTCGGCGCGGCCATCGAAAGCGGACTGATCAATCCCGACAACCTGCTGATCCTCGCCAGTCACGTCAAGTGCGCCGCGTTCGAGCTGCCCTTCCGCGACGGTGATCGCTTTGGCAACGCGTCGATCGACTCACTGCTTCAACATCTGGCCGAGCAGCGCATCCTCTATCGATCCGGCGATTGCTGGTACTGGATGACCGAATCGTTCCCGGCACAGGAGGTGAGCCTGCGCACCGCGGCGGGTGAGAACGTCGTGATCGTCGACCAGACCGACCCGCAGGCCGTGCGAGTCATCGGCGAGATGGACCGCCCCAGCGCGGCGACGATGCTGCACGACGAAGCGATTTACTTGCACGGCGCTCGCCAGTACGAAGTGCTGCGACTCGACTGGGAAGAGAAGAAGGCCTACGTCCGCCAGGTCGAGGTCGATTACTACACCGACGCCAATCTGGCGGTCCGCCTCGCGGTGCTCGATCGATTCGTCCAGGAGGGTCAGCGGGCCTGGGGCGAGGTGAGCGTGACGTTCCTGGCGACCATCTTCAAAAAGATCAAGCTCGAGACGCACGAGAACGTCGGCTGGGGGAAGATTCGCCTCCCCGAGGACACGTTTCACACCAGCGCTTATTGGGTCACGCTGGGTGACGGGTCCGCCGAGCGCACGCCGGCGGCGGTCGAGCGTGGGCTAGCCGGCGTTGCCCACGTGCTGGCAAACATCGCGCCGTTTTTTCTCATGTGCAGCCCGGGCGACCTTGGCGTGTACGCCGAGACGCGAAGTCCGTTCACGGGCGAAGCGACGGTGTTCCTCTACGATGCCGTACCCGGGGGTGTCGGCTTCGCCGAGAAGCTCTATGCGAGCCATTGGCAACTGGTGGCGGCCGCCGCGGATCTCGTCCGTGGCTGCCGCTGCGAGGACGGCTGCCCGAGCTGCGTTGGCGCCCCGACCGGCGAAGGTGACGGCACGAAGGCGGTCGCGACGGAGTTGCTCAAACGGTTGCTGCCAGTCCGATGAACGTCGACGACTCGACGACGCTCTACGAGTCGCGGGTTCCCCTGGGAGCCGCGGCGGGTGCGATCGCGGGCGCGATCTCCGGGTTGCTGAGCCTGGACGCCAACGGGCCGGACGCGGTCTCGAAACCGGTCTTTTTGGATCTGGAAACGACCGGCCTGAGGCCTGATGCCGGTACGCTCGTGATCGTCGCCGGCCTGGGCTTCGTCGACGGCGGTGATTTCGTCGTACGCCAGTGGTTCTTGCACGAACCGGCGACCGAGCCAGCCTTTCTCGGAGCGATCGCGCGGCTGATCGGGGAGTTCGACACTCTCGTCACCTTCAACGGCAAGTGCTTCGACGTACCGATGCTGATCAATCGCCTCCGGCTGCATCGGCTGTCCGAGGTGCTGCCGGGGCGACACCTCGATCTGCTCTATCCAGCGCGTCGCATCTGGAGGCGTCGTCTGCGGCGCAGCGACCTGTCCACCCTGGAAGCGCACGTCCTGGGCACCGTGCGCGAGCGGGACGTGCCGGGATACGAGATTCCCGGTCGATATTTCGCGTTTCTGCACGAACGGCAGGAAGGCGCCTTCACGCCGGTGCTCGAACACAATCAACAAGATGTCGTATCGATGGCCCGGCTCGCGCTCACGATCGATCGTTTCGTCGGGAGCCTGGATGCCGCGAGGCAGGCGGGACCGAGCGATCTCCTCGGTCTCGGGCGATTGCTGGAATCTACCGGTCGGGCAGGCAGAGCGGTCAGCTACTACGAGATGGCGCTGATCGGCGCATCCGCGACCGAACGAGCGGACGCGCTGTCGCGGCTGGCGGACCTGGCTCGAAAATCGAACGAGTTGGATCGCGCGATCCAACTGTATGCCGCGGTATCCGATTACTCGACCAACCAGGCCGCCTCGGCCGCGATCGCGCTCGCCAAAATCTTCGAGCACCACACGAGGCAGCCCGAACGGGCCCTGACGTACGCGCGTCGGGCGTTCGCCCTCATGGGCGCTGGTCCTCAAAACTGCCCGGCCTGGGCCATGCAAGACGTCCTTCGGCGCATCGCTCGGCTCGAGGTGAAGGCGCGCACCGCGCCGCCATCAGTAGAAGAGCTGCGCCAACTCGTAGAGACTCAGGTCGACTCGCCGTGAGGTCGCGACAGCATCGGACAGCATGCACGGCACGATGTCCACGCCGCGCAGCGCCGGCATGTAGCCGAAGCGTCCTTCGTTGATGTAGTCGACGGCGGCAACGCCGAAGCGCGTCGCGAGCACGCGGTCGAACAGCGTCGGCGATCCTCCGCGCTGGAGGTGTCCCAGGACGGTCACGCGCGTCTCGAAGCCCGTGCGCCGCTCGATCTCGCGCCCCACCAGCTCTCCAATGTTGCGCCGGTCGAGCCGAACGTGCCCGAACTGATCGGTATCGCTGTGATCGCTCGTGGGAAGGTCGGGGACCGTCGCGCCCTCGGAGACGACCAGGATGCTGAAGTCCTTCCCCATGTGCCAGCGGCGTTGCATGTGCTGGCAGACGGTCTCGATGTTGGTGGGCCGCTCCGGAATCAGGATGAAGTCGGCGCCGCCGGCCAGTCCGCCGACGACGGCGACCCAGCCCGCGTCACGTCCCATCACTTCGACGACGAGGACCCGGTGGTGGGAGCTCGCGGTGGTGTGCAGCTTGTCCAGCGCGTCGGCGACGATCGTCACCGCCGAGTTGAACCCGATGGTGTAGTCGGTGCCACTGACGTCGTTGTCCATGGTCTTGGGAATCCCGACGATGCGAACGTCCTGCTCGTAAAGCTTTGCCGCGACTCCGAGCGTATCGTCACCGCCGATGGCCACCAGCGCATCGAGGCCGTGCCGTTTGAGATTTGCCAGCACCTGCTGAACGTGGTCGGGATTCTTGAATGGATTGGTCCGCGACGTTCCCAGCATGGTCCCACCGAGCGGTAGGATGCCCGAGACGTCGCGTGCGGACAGCGACTGGATGCTGCCTTCGCCCAGGAGCCCGGCCCAGCCGTTATGGATACCCAGCACGTCGTACCCATAGTGATCCGCGCGGCGGACGACTGCCCGAATCGCAGGGTTCAGCCCGGGACAGTCGCCGCCGCCGGTGAGGACGCCAATTCTCACGAAACTATCCCCCCCTTGGTGTAGTAGCCAGCACCGACCCCACCTGTTACACTACGGAGAGCCGATGCTAGCAATATCGACATTCATCCTATTATACACGTGCCCTTTACTGATCGCCGCGCGAATACGTAAAACGCAAAGCGCAGGGCCGGCGCGCCATGATCGGCGTCGTTTGCGTTTTGCTCCGTAGTATAGGGCAGTCAAGAAAGTGACGTCAAGACGCCAGACCGCCGCTGCGCCCGCCGAGGCGCTCGCGAACGAGACGGAGCGGGTTGCTGCTGCCCAACGCGGTGACTCGGTCGCCTTCAACCAGCTGGTGATCGCACACCAGGAGCTGGCGTTCAACGTCGCGCTGCGACTGGTCGGCGATGCCGATAGCGCCGCGGACGTGACCCAGGATGCCTTCCTATCGGCCTATCGCCACCTTGATCAGTTCAAAGGTGGGTCCTTTCGCTCCTGGCTCCTCCGGATCGTCACCAACGCCAGCTACGACGTGCTCCGCGGCCGACGGCACAAGACAGGGCAATCCCTCGACGAAATGATCGAGGAGTCGTCCTTCGACGTTCCCGACAGTGGCGAGCTACCCGAAACGGTCACGCTGCGCCACGAGTTCCTCGAAAAGCTCCAGGTCGGGCTCGCAACCCTGCCGGTCGACCAGCGCGCGGTCCTCGTCCTCTACGACATTCACGGCCTGAGCTACGAAGAGATCGGCGTTGCGCTCGAGACCACTCTCGGCACGGTAAAGTCGCGTCTGAACCGAGCGCGCTCCCGCCTGAGAGATTATCTGATGCAGCATCCGGAACTTTGGAAGCCATAAAACCGTCTATGAGTTGGAACGAGTCAGGAATCAGCAGTCAGTATCTGGGAAAGGACGCGCCCACCCATGAGCGAGCGGACGTCGGTTGACGGGGCGGAGCACGTCCACGACCTGCTATCGGAATATCTGAATGGTGACCTGCCCGACGCGGAACGGCAGGTTATCCAGCAACATCTGGACGCTTGCGCTCGGTGCCGTCGCGACTACGAGAGCCTGCGACTGACCGTGAATCTGCTGCGCCAGATTCCCCTGCATGCGGTGCCGCGCAGCTTCGCGATCGCCGCGCTGGAGCCGCGGCAGTCCTGGCGCCTGACCTGGCTCCGCTTGTCCACCAGCGCACTGGCGGCGGTGTTCGTCGCCTTACTGGCGCTGCGCCTGGTCCTACCGAGCGCGATCCAGCCCGCCGCGTCCACGGCAGCCACGGGGGAATCACGGGTTCAGAGCCAGGCAGCGTCGGCGAGCAACGCTCAGCCTGCTGCCGCGGCACCAACCGCCGCGCCCGCCGCGCCGCCGATGCAGGCAGCGGCCGCGGCAGCGGCACCGGCGCCGCGGGCGGCCCAGGCGGCCGCGACAGCGGCTCCTGCCGCACAAGTGATCCGCTCGGCGGCCGCACAACCGGCGCCTGGGGCGACGCCGACACCGGCGAGCGGCGCCGGAGTCGCCCCGTTGGCCGCGGCGTCGCGGGCTGCTCCGCCAGGCGGAACGGTCTCGCCGCCAGCGGTCGTGAGCGCAGCCCAGCAGGCAGCACCCGTCACTGCACCGAAACCGGCGTTGCAGACCGACGCGGCGACCGCGCACCGGACCGCGGTGTCGACGTTACCTCCGTCAACGGTCCCACCGCGACCGGCCACGACGCGACGCGTGAGCACGCGCCTGCCGCCCGCGCCATCGGCTCCCGACTGGTACACACCGCTGCTAGCCGCCGTCGGCGTTCTGCTTGCCGTGTCCCTGGGCGCGCTGGTCTGGGTCAGCCGGCGGAGATAAGGGGTGTGTGGAAAGGTCATGGGGCAGGAGATGGCTGCGCACGTCTCTTGCCCCACGACCTTCCTACACACCCTCGAACACAGTTCTTCCAGCTCCGATCAACACCTGAGTCTCAGCGCGCGGAGCGCGCTGAGACTCAGGTGTTGACATTGTTATTCGGCGTGGCACGTCGTCATAAGTTTTGGTACGATTCTCTGTGACGGTAGCGGACTTAGGCGGAGCGATGGTCCAAGCCGAGAGTACGATAACGATAGAGGATCTGCGCGCACGGCGGCAAGAGATCCTGCGGAACGCGAACGATTACGGGGCCAACAATGTTCGTGTCGTTGGCTCGGTGGCGCGTGGCCAGGCGCGAGCCGCGCGCGACGTCGACTTCCTCGTGGAGTTCGAGCCGGGTCGCACGGTGCTTGACCTGAGTGGCCTCATCGTCGACCTAGAAGACGCGCTCGGTCGCGACGTCCACGTAGTTGAGATTAGGCGTCCTTCGCCGACTGCCGGGCGAATCCAGCGCGAAGCCATCCCGCTGTGACGGCGGACGAGCGGGAACGCGAGCG
>DATLRG010000065.1:0-8072 GCA_035534795.1 Chloroflexota bacterium | reverse complement strand
ACCTCCCTGCACTTCTCACGTTGGATCGAGTCACGTCGGATTAGATCTTCATTAGATCGCTGGCCCGTGGACCCCGGACGCCGTAGAATGATCTCCGGGCATGACCGTGCCCGGCCCGCGTCGCGGCGGCGTGACAGAGCGACGCCAGGTGAGTGATCAGATGACGCATGATGGCTAGTACCATCGGCGAGCCTGCTGTCCAGCGGTTCCGCTGGGACGTCCCAGATCATGCGCCCTTGGAGCACCTGACGGGCTTTAAGGGGCTGCACCCGCTCCTGGTCCAACTGCTCTGGAACCGAGGGATCCAAGCCCCTGATGACGTGCTCTCTTTCGTCGAGGGCCCCGCGCAACTCCACTCGCCGTGGGCGATGCACGGGGTAGAGCAAGCAGTCGCGCGTTTGGTACGCGCGCGAGACCGCGACGAGACCGTCGCGGTGTACGGCGATTTCGACGTCGACGGTGTCACCAGCACCGTCCTGCTCACGAGTTGCCTCCGCCTCGTCGGACTGCGAGCAGAACCCTTCGTGCCCCGGCGCGACGTCGAAGGCTACGGCCTCAATAGTCTGGCTCTCGAGCGCCTGCGCAACGACGGCGCAACGCTCGTCGTCGCGGTCGACTGCGGTATCTCCGGTAGCCGAGAGGTGGCGCGTGCCAGCGAGCTCGGCCTCGACGTGATCGTCGCGGACCACCACCACGTCCCGGCCACCTTGCCCAACGCAGCAGCTGTGATCAATCCGAAGCAGCCGGGCTGCACCTACCCGTTCAAGGAACTCTGCGCCGTGGCCATCGCCTACAAGCTTGCCCAGGCGCTCCTCGAACATCTGGGTGTCGGAGCAGCGCGGGCGGACGAGTGGCTCGATCTGGTCGCCCTTGGGACCGTGGCGGACGTCGTTCCACTGGTCGGCGAGAACCGCACGCTGGTCCTGCGCGGGCTGCCTGGCCTGAATCCGCCCACGCGGGTCGGTCTACGAGCGCTCGCGCGGCGAGCCGGGCTGAGCGCGGGCAAGATCGACTCCCGCGCGATCGCCTTCGGCCTTGCGCCGCGTCTGAACGCGGCGGGACGCCTGGCCGACGCCCAGATCAGCGTTCGGCTGTTGCTGGCCCAGACGGAGACCGAAGCCGAGGCGCTGGCGGAGCAACTCGACGCCACCAACCGCGAGCGGCAAAGACTCACCGATGAAGCCGTGGTCCACGCCCGCGAGTCCGTTCTCGGCGCCCCGGCGTTGCCAAAGCTCCTCCTCGTCGCGAGCGAATCGTATCCAGCCGGCGTGGTCGGGCTGGTTGCCGCCCGGCTGGTCGAAGAGTTCTGGCGACCCGCTCTGGTCGCGGAGATCGCCGATGGGACCGCGCGCGGCTCTGGCCGTGGCGTCGATGGATTCCATATCGCCGCTGCGCTCGCTCGCTGCGGCGACCTGCTTCTGCGCCACGGCGGCCACGCGCGGGCCGCCGGCTTCACGCTGGCCGTCGAGAATCTCGATACCTTTCGCCAACGTTTGCAATCCATCGCCGACCAGGAACTGTCGGAGGAGGACCTCGTGCCACGACTCAGCGTGGACGCCGAGCTGCACCTCAACCAGTTCGACGCTCGGCTCACGGAGCTGTTGTGCCGCTTGGAGCCCTTCGGCTGCGGCAATCCCAACCCGCTTTTCGTCAGCCGCGGCCTCCGAGTCGCCGGCGCGCGGGTCGTCGGGCGCAGCCTGCCGGGGCACCTGAAGCTCAAGCTCCGGCAGGGTTCAACGCACTGGGATGCGATTGGCTTCGGGATGGCCGATCGGCTGTACTCCCTCGGCGAGGTGGTCGACGTGGTTTACACGGTTGAGCGCAACGAGTGGAACGGGCAGATCTCGACGCAACTGCGACTACGCGACGTGCGGACGTGCCTCGCCTGAAAGTTGACAATAGCATTAGCAACCTTTATACTGTCCTCAGAACGCTTAACCTGAGGGCGCAATCACGTGGATACTCCCGGCTTCGACGAGCCGTGCTACATCATCAGTGTCGCGGCGCGCCTGGTGGAGATGCATCCACAGACCCTGCGCTACTACGAGCGACTCGGACTGATCGAGCCATCGCGCTCGAACGGCAAGATTCGACTCTACTCAGCGCGAGACGTCGAACGGCTCCGACAGATTCACAACTACGTCAACGACCTGGGGGTGAACCTGGCCGGGGTCGAGATCATTATGAGCTTGACTGAAAAGATGGCGGAGATGGAAGCCGAGATCAATCGCATGCGGGCTGCCCTGGAAGCCCGCGACGCTGCGAATCGCCGCCAGGGACAAGAGGAGACCGACAATGGGATTTGAACGCTTCACGGAGCGCGCCCAGGAGGCACTGGGGCGAGCCCAGCAGCTTCTTCAAGAACTTCGCCACAACCAGCTCGACGTCGAGCACCTGCTGCTCGCTTTACTGGATCAGCAGCAAGGCGTCGCCGTCGAGATCCTCGAGCGGCTCGGCGTCGACGTCACGGCCTTCCGTCGCCGCATCTGGGAGGCCCTGGAAACCAGTCCGCGGGTCTACCAGGCGGGCGGCGTCGGCCAGGTGTACATGACGCCACGCTTGAAGTTCGTTTTCGACCGAGCGATCGAGGAGGCAAACCGGCTGCGCGACGAGTACGTCAGCGCCGAGCACTTGCTGATCGCCATCGTCGCCGAGCGCGAAGGTGTGTCGGCGCGTCTGTTCCGCAACCTGGGCGTGGATACCGAGAAGGTCTACCACGCTCTGGCCGAGATTCGGGGAACCCAGCGGGTGACCGATCAGCGTCCCGAAAGCAAGTACCAGGTGCTGCAGCGCTACAGTCGGGATCTGACCGAGTTGGCGCGAGCCGGGCAGCTCGACCCGGTGATTGGGCGGAGCGACGAGATCCAGCGGGTGTTGCAGGTGCTGTCACGACGCACGAAAAACAACCCGGTGCTGATCGGCGAGCCAGGCGTTGGCAAGACAGCCATCGTGGAGGGCCTCGCGCAGCGGATCATCAGCGGCGACGTCCCGGAGCCGCTGCGCCAGAAGCGCGTGATCGCGCTGGACATGGGCGCGCTGGTGGCGGGATCGAAGTTCCGCGGCGAGTTCGAGGAGCGGTTGAAGGCCGTCATGGACGAGATCCGTCGCGCGCAGGGTGAGATCATCCTGTTCATCGATGAGCTGCACACCGTCGTCGGCGCTGGCGCCGCCGAGGGCGCGATCGACGCGTCCAACATGATGAAGCCAGCCCTGGCCCGTGGTGAATTGCAGTGCGTCGGCGCGACGACGCTCGACGAGTACCGCAAGCACATCGAGAAAGACGCGGCGCTGGAGCGGCGGTTCCAGCCGGTCATTGTCGGCGAGCCGAGCGTGACCGACACGATCGAGATGCTGCGCGGGCTGCGCGACAAGTACGAGGCGCACCACAAGATCAAGATCACCGACGACGCGCTGGTCGCGGCGGCGGAGCTGTCGGATCGCTACATCAGCGACCGCTTCCTGCCCGACAAGGCGATCGACTTGATCGACGAGGCAGCGGCGAAAGTGCGTCTGCAGCTCTTCAACCTGCCGCCGGAGCTGCGCCAGCTCGAAGATCGACTGGAGCGTCTGCGCGCGGAGGAAGAGGCGGCTGGACAGTCACGCGAGTACGAGCGCGCGGCCAAGCTGCGCCAGGAGGTCATCCAGCTGGAAGATGAGTCCAGCCAGAAGCGCAACCAGTGGCGACTGGAACGCGACATCGACGAGGTCGTCGACGCGGACGACGTCGCCGAGCAAGTCGCCAAGTGGACCGGTATCCCGGTGAGCCGGATGCTCGAAACCGAGGTCCAGCGGCTCGTCCAGATGGAAGAGCGCCTGCATCAGCGGGTGATCGGCCAGGACGAGGCGATCGAAGCCGTTTCCGACGCGATTCGGCGGGCGCGGTCGGGTCTGAACGACCCACGACGGCCACTCGGCTCGTTCCTGTTCCTCGGGCCGACGGGTGTCGGGAAGACCGAGCTCGCGCGAGCGCTGGCGGAGTTCCTCTTCGACAGCGATGAGGCCATGACGCGCGTCGACATGTCCGAATACATGGAGCGGCACGCGGTCTCGCGAATGATCGGCTCACCGCCAGGTTACGTCGGCTACGACGAGGGTGGGCAGCTTACCGAGGCGGTGCGTCGACGGCCGTACCAGGTGGTCTTGTTCGACGAGATCGAGAAGGCGCACAGCGATGCCTTCAACATCCTGTTGCAGGTGCTCGACGACGGGCGCCTGACCGACGGACACGGCCGCACGGTCGACTTCAAGAACACCGTGGTGATCATGACGTCGAACGTCGGCACCCAGCACGTGCGCCGCAACGCGCCGTTGGGCTTCCGCACGTCGGAAAACGGGGAACGCGAGCACGTCCGCGACCTGATGCTCGAGGACCTGCGGCGCAGCTTCCGTCCCGAGTTCTTGAACCGCATCGACGAGGTGATCATCTTCGACGGGCTGACTCGCGAGCAGATTCACCAGATCGTGAACTTGCTGGTCGCCGACCTACAGAAGCGGCTGGTCGATCACAAGCTGACGATCGAGCTGACGGACGCGGGGCGGGATTGGCTGGCGCGCGAAGGCTTCGACGCCAACTATGGCGCGCGGCCGCTCCGGCGAACGATCCAGCGTCGTGTCGAGAACGTGCTGGCGAAGCGGATGCTGACCGGCCAGTTCAAAGACGGCGACACCATCGTGATCGACGCCGACGAGCCGGGGCTGACCTTCACCGCGCGACGCGAGGAAGCAGCGCCGACCGTTCAGTCCTGAATCTCAAGACAACATGACGCATCCCGACCTTTGAGCGGGCAGGCCGGGGCTACCTTCACCACGGAGGCACGGGGGTTCCACGGAGGACACAGAGAGGGAATCATCAAGGCCTACTCCCTGTTCGATGTGCTCCCTCTGCGTCTCCGTGGTGAACCGTTCCGGTCTGACCGAGCCCCGAGATTCGGGATGCTGTATGTTGCTATGTCCGAATCCCGCCATTCGCGCATCGATCTCGGCTGGATCACACGTCGGGCCAACGGTCGCAGAGGAGAACGACGTTGCCAATCTGCGGATCCTGGATCCGAGGGGCGGAAATCCCGCGCGCCTTGAGGCCGCGGATGCACCTGGTCGCTTTCGTCCTCACCCTGTCGCTGATCCTATCGGCCTGTACGACCGCTCGCGTCTCGCCAGCCACTCCGACCCGATTGGCTCCTCTACCCGCGCCCACCGACACCCTCGCGGCACCCTCCCAGGGGCCGCTGGAACCGACTGCCGTCGTCGCCACGCCGATCACTGTGCTGCCAACGGCGTCCCCACTGCCCTCAGCACCTGCCACCCCACTCCCGACCGCGACGCCGACGATCGAAGCCCGGTCGCTCAGTCCAGCGGTCCAGTCCGCGGCGGCAGCATTTCGCGCCCTGCTGCCAGAGACCAGCCCGCTGACCGCGGCACAAATCCAGAAGGCGCAAGGTGCCCTCGCCAGCGCCGCGACGACGTTCGTCTCATCTGGCGAATCGAGCAGCGCAAAGCTCCGAGCACAGTTCGCCGCGAGCCTGAAGCCGAACGGCCAGGAGTCGGCCACCGTGCTCAGCGCGGATCTCGACGGCGATTCGAAGCCCGAGCTACTCGTCGGCGTCTCGGAGCCGGGACTGGACCCGCTGATCTTCCCTGGCAGCCAATCAGTCTGGAACCTGCTGCTACCCACGCCGGGAACAGCGGCGCCGCTGGACCTGACGACCAACGTCGTTCAGGTTCAGGACTTCGCCGGGGACGGACGGCCGGACGTGGTCCTGACGCGGACCGCCGAAGGGGCCAGCGCTGCCACGACTGAGATTGTCATCGTCGCCTGGGATGGCACGCAAGCGCGCGCCCTGTTCGACCAGACGATCAGCGATTGGGGTGGTCCCGCCTCCTGGAAGATTCAGCCCGACGGCGGAGTCGCATTGACCTGCGCGGCGTTCGGCACGTACGACCACAACCTGCTGCCACACCCTGACCAGACCCGCGTCTACCGCTGGGACGGCGCGACCTTCGGGCTCGTGTCTCGACAGACGACTCCTCCGAAAACACGCCGACAGATGATGAATCTGGCCGAAGCGGACTTCTTCGCCGGAGATCTCGACACCGCCGCCACGCGCTACCGATCCGTCATCGGCGATTCCTCACTGACCGTTGACCCCGGCGATCAGGTCGATTGGCCAAACTTCGCGCGCCTTCGCCTGGGCCAAATCGCCGCCCTGTCGGGGCAGTCCGCCACGGCAGCGACGTGGCTGACCGCCGCCGCCAAAGCCGGGCCGCCGCTCGGCGCGGAGGCCAGCGCCTTCCTCCACGGCGAGCGCACCGGTGGGCCATCAGCCGGCTTTGCTGCGATCCAACGCAGCGATCTTCCCACCCAGTTCGACCAGTCGCGGATGGGCAACCTCGACTTCCCGGTCACTCTCGGCGCCTTTGGTGCGATCGGCGAGGGCGTGTCCGCCGATCTGAACGATCTGGGAGATGCGGGGCGCCTGTCGGCCACCGAGCTGAGCAGCAAACTGACGCAGGTGGGCTTTCAGACCCGCGACACGACCATCGCCGACCTGGACGGAAACGGGTCCGCGGAGATCGCGATGATTCTGCCGTTCGGCAGTCGGGAGCAAACCCTCTGGTTGTTCGTCCACTCCACCACCGGCTGGCAGGCCATCGCGACCGTACCAGCGACGGACGGCCTCGGCGGCGTGCAGACGCTGGCCAACCACCAGCAGGCGATTCGGGTCATCGGGCCGACCGGCTCAGATCCGCGGGTCACGTTCCTCACCTGGAACGGGCGCCAGGTCGGCAGCGCAGCCAAGCCAGCGGCCATTCCCGTTCCGATTCAGACCGATTTTCCTGTCGCCGGCAGCAGTTGTCGCGTGGCGGAGGACTTCGCTGTGCAGCCCGCCGCCATTCGCGCCGGACACGCCACTGCCTGGGAGTATGGCATCCCGACGAAATTTTCCCTGAGTCTCCACGTCAGCTTGACATAGGGTTCGCTCGCTCCTATCCTCAGCCCACGGATCGCGCCGCATGGAGGTACCTGGCCGTGGGTCCACGCACTCGCTTCCCCCGCCGCTTCTTCCTTCTCTCCACGACAGCGGTGCTGGCCACAGCCTGCCAGACGATTCCCTTCCTGTCAACCAAGGCGACGGCGCCCCGTGGCCCAGAACAGACGCTCGACCGATACTTCACGCTGCTCGCGACCGGTCAGTATAGCGACGCGGAGAATCTGATGTCGCCGTCGTTCCAGGCACGACTCGGGCACGACGGGACTCAAACGCTGCTGCACTCGGTCGACTCGGCGCGGGTCACCAACGTCGAGGACGCCGTGCAGTGGGCGAACGGTCTAGGCGCGCGGCTGCCGTCGCCCCCGCCGGATCGGCGCGAGTATCTCGTGACGCTGGAAGTCGCGCCCTCGGTGGACGGGAAGCAGTCCTGGAGTGACGGGACCAACCGTCGCTTTGTCGATCTCGTTCGGCAAGGGGGACGCTGGCTGATCGACTCGATCGCGGCGAGCCCCGGTGTCCTGATCACCGGCCTGCCCACGAAGACTCAGAATCAAACGACCGTGGTGCTGCCGCCTTCACCGCTCCTCCTGGGACCGGCCCCGGTCGATCGCGCCATTTACACCGCGCGCCAGGACGCGGCAGATCATGGCGGCATCGCCTGGGCGACAGATCCGGTGCAGGTCGTTCACCGCGACGGCCCGTCCTTCGGGCTGGACTCGAGCGATTCCGCCGAGATACTCCGCCGCGACACAGATCCGGTCTCGCTGGTGCCGCGCGCCTTCGTCGTCATTCACCAGGGGCAAAGGACCTATCTGGTGACGCTGATCCAGCCCATCCGCTCCGGCCCTGGCGGCGTCTGGGCAATCGAGGCTGTCGCGACGTACTCACCACTCCCCGACTAAAGTAAAGCCACGGTGAGAACTCCCTGGGTGTGCTGGATGTGCGCGGCACATCCAGCACACCCTGGCAGTTTTCACCCCGGACTCAGTTTGAGAAATGATTTGAGGGCTAGTTATCCATGGCGGTGGGGGTCTCGCGAGCATCGGAGCGGAGCACGCCATCCCGGGCGATGCGGTTCGCTCG
>DATLRG010000064.1:0-10828 GCA_035534795.1 Chloroflexota bacterium | reverse complement strand
CCCCCCCCCGCCGCCGGGCCGGGTCGCTCACGAGTCCGCCGGGCGTGACCGTCCACCAGCGTCGTCGTCGGCCGCGATCCCGTCGCGCCGCTTCCTCGTCCAGGTCGTCCCGGGCCTCGAAGAGATCGCCGCCGACGAGATCGCCGGTGCAATTCCCGATGCCGAGTTCGTGGCCGCCTGGAAGAAGTTCGACGAGCGGGCATCGCTGCTCGAGTATCGGTCGAGTCACCAGCCGCGTCAGTGGCTCGCGCTCGGGACCGTCGAGGACGTTTTCGCGCTGGCCGCCCGCGCGCGGTCGATCCGCGGCGACCGAGCCGGGCTGTCCGACCTTGCCGCCGCGATCCTGACGTCAAAATATTTCGAGCGCGCGATGGCGGCCCTGCGAGCTTGCCAGCCGAGCGCACCACGGACCTTTCGGGTAGTCGCGCGCAAGTCTGGCCAGCACGAGTTTCGCCGGGTCGATGCCCAGCGCACGGCCGAAGCGGCGATCGGTCGTCGGCTGCCCGCGCTGCAGTTGGTGCCCGACGACGCGGCGGCCGAGTTCTGGCTCACGGTCGTCGACCGCGAAGCCCTGCTCGGCGTGCGGCTGAGCACGAAAGAGCTCCGCCAGCGCGCCCAGCCGGTCGATTCAATCGCCGCGTCGCTCAAGCCGACCGTGGCTCGCGCCATGGCCCTGCTGTCGCGGCCGCGGCCGACGGACGTGGTGCTGGACCCGCTCTGCGGGGCCGGCACGCTCTTGATCGAGCGCGCCGCAGCCGCGCCCTTCGCGGCGCTGATCGGCGGCGATCGAGACGTTTCTGCCGTGGCGAAGGCGCGCGCAAACGCCGCCGCGGCGGGCCTCCCGATCGAGGTGCGGGAATGGGATGCGCTAGCTCTGCCACTGGCGGACGCGAGCGTCGACGTCGTACTGACCAATCCGCCATTCGGGAAGAAAGTGGAGATACTCGACGCTGATCCGCGCTCCTTTTACCGCCGCCTGCTGGCCGAGCTCCAGCGTGTCCTCCGGCCAAACGGGCGGCTGGTGCTCGTCACCAGCCAGGTAGACGCCGCCCAGTCGGCGCTCCGGGCGCTCCCCTCGCCGGCGATCGTGCGTCGGCGCGTGCCGGTGCTGATCCGCGGTGAGCGCGCGACAATCTTCGCCATAGAAAAAGCCGCCGAGAAGGCCGTCGCGGCGGAGACGGCGGGACGGGGTGATGCGCCCTACTGATCGCTGCGCGAAAACGTAAAACGCAACGCGCAAAACGCACGGCCGGGGCGTCATGTTCGGCGTCGTTGGCGTTTTACGTCTTGCGTTTTGCTCAGTAGTCCTGGTCACGGTGAAAGCTGCGAGGCTGTACGGGATTTGCACAGCAAATCCCGTACAGCCTCGCAGCTTTCACCGTGACCTTGCTTTGGGGGTCAGGTCGGATGCATGGCAAGCCTCTCCTGTCGTCCGAACCGAATCTGCCCTTCGCTCACGTCGACGACGACCGTATCGCCCTCGTGAAAGTCGCCCTGGAGCAGCCGCATGGCCAGCGGCTGGACGATTTCCTTCTGGATCGTTCGCTTCAGAGGCCGTGCCCCGTAGATCGGATCGAATCCTTCGTTCGCCAGGAACTCGAGCGCCGCCGGGGTCAACTCGAGCTCCAGCTTGCGCTCGACCAGCCGCTTGCGTAGCGAGCGAAGCTGAATCTCGACGATCTTCTCGATCTGTTCCAGTCCGAGCGGTCGAAAGACGATGATCTCGTCGATGCGGTTCAGCAGCTCCGGGCGGAAGTGCGTCCGCACGACCTCGAGCACCCGGTTGCGGATGTCTTCCCAGTGCAAGCCCGGCTCGGTGATCCACTGGCTGCCCAGGTTCGAGGTCATGATCACGATCGAGTTCTTGAAGTCCACCGTCCGGCCCTGCGCGTCGGTCAGGCGGCCGTCGTCCAGGAGCTGCAGCAAGACGTTGAGCACTTCCGGGTGCGCCTTCTCGACCTCGTCGAAGAGGACGACGCGGTACGGTCGCCGGCGGACCGCCTCGGTCAGCTGGCCGGCCTCGTCGTAGCCGACGTAGCCGGGCGGCGCGCCGATCAAGCGTGAGACGGTGTGCTTCTCCTGGTACTCGCTCATGTCGATCCGGACCATCGCCTGCTCGTCGTCGAAGAGGAACTCGGCGAGCGCGCGCCCGGTCTCCGTCTTGCCAACGCCGGTCGGGCCCAGGAACAGAAATGACCCCAGCGGCCGATTCGGGTCCTGCAGGCCGGCCCGCGCCGCGCGGACGGCATTCGCCACCGCCGCCAGCGCCTCGTCCTGACCGACGACCCGGTCGCGGAGCCGCTCCTCCATCTGGACCAGCTTCTGGACCTCGCCTTCCAGCATGCGGGTGACCGGAACGCCGGTCCACTTGCTGACCACCTCGGCGATGTCCTGCTCGTCGACCTCTTCCTTCACCAATGGTTGACCGCTCTGCGCTCGCTCGCGCAAGGCCTGCTCGGCCTCGCCCAGTTGCTGCTCGAGGCGCGAGACCTCATACTTGAGCCGCGCCGCCTTCTCCCAGTCCGCCCGCAGCGACGCTTGCTCCAGTTCCGTCCGACTGGCGTCGATCCGCTCCTGGAGCTGCCCAACCTGATTGAGCTGATTGAGCTCGCGCTGCCAGCGCGCTTCGAGCGCGTCGCCCTGTTCTTTGAGGTTCGATAGCTCCTGGTCGATCTTCGTCAGGCGCTCTTTGGAGGCGGGGTCTTTCTCTTTGCGCAGTCCCTCGCGCTCGATCTCGAGCTGCATGATCCGTCGCCGCACCTCGTCGAGCTCGGCCGGCATGCTGGTGGCCTCCATCCGCAGCCGCGAGGCCGCCTCGTCGACCAGGTCGATTGCCTTGTCGGGCAAGTATCGGTCAGAAATATAGCGGTTGGAGAGAACGGCCGCGGCGACGAGGGCGGCATCCTTGATCCGGACCTTGTGATGCTGCTCGTAGCGTTCGCGCAGGCCACGCAGGATGCTGATCGTATCCTCGACCGCCGGCTCGTCGACGAAGACCGGCTGGAAACGCCGCTCCAACGCCGCGTCCTTCTCGATGTGCTTGCGATACTCGTTGAGGGTGGTCGCGCCGATGGCGTGCAGCTCGCCCCGGGCCAGCATCGGCTTGAGCATGTTCGAAGCGTCCATCGCGCCTTCAGCCGCGCCGGCGCCGACCACGGTGTGCAGCTCGTCGATGAACAGGATGATCCGCCCCTGGCTCTCCTGCACCTCCTTGAGCACCGCCTTGAGGCGCTCCTCGAACTCGCCGCGGTACTTGGACCCGGCGACCAGCGCGCCCAGGTCCAGCCCGACGATGCGCCGATCTTTCAATCCCTCGGGAACGTCGCCCCGGACGATGCGCTGGGCGAGCCCCTCGACGATGGCCGTTTTGCCGACGCCGGGCGCCCCGATCAAGACCGGGTTGTTCTTGGTCCGCCGCGACAGGACCTGGATGACCCGGCGCACCTCCTCGTCGCGCCCGATCACCGGATCGACCTTGCCCTGTCGGGCCAGCGCGGTCAGGTCGCGTCCATACTTCTCGAGCGCCTGATAGGTGCTTTCCGGGTTCGCGCTGGTGACGCGCTGGCCGCCGCGCACCTCCTGCAACGCCTTGTAGAGACGGTCGCGGGTGACGCCGGCGCGCCGGAGAATCTGGCCGGCCGTCCCTTTATCCTGATCGTCGGCCAGCGCCAGCAGGAGGTGCTCGGTCGAGACAAAGTCGTCCTTGAGGCGGTCGGCCTCGGCCTGGGCAGCGTCGATGACGGTCCGAAGCGCCGGCGCGGCGTACACCTGAGTCGGGGTGGCGGCGCGCGGCAGCTGGTCGAGCACTGCTTCGATCCGTGGCAGCAGCGCGCGGGCCGGCGTGCCGAGCTTGTCGAGGACGGCGGGCACGACGCCGCCCTCCTGGGCGACCAGCGCCACCAGGAGGTGCAGCGGCTCGACCTCGGTGTTGCGCCGCTCTTCGGCCAGCCGCTGAGCGTCGACGATGGCTTCCTGCGCCTTCTCGGTAAACTTGTTCGTGTTCATGCACCTTCCCCCTGAGCGCCGGGGCCACGTTCACCACGGAGACACAGAGAAGGCACCGAGGACACAGAGAGAAAGGAAGTAATGAGGAACGAGGGATGAGAGAATCTCGTCCCTCATCACTCGTAACCTGCTCTGTGCCCTCGGTGTATTCTCCGTGTCTCCGTGGTGAACGTAGCCCCGTTTCAACCTTGTACAAACCCTGAAACAGTTACGCGGCACGCTTTTGCTTGACCGCCTTTTGTTGCTGCCCGGCTGCTTCAGGGCCGCCGGCGAGCTCGCGGACGAGCTCCTTCTGGCGCTCGGACAGGCGACGCGGCAGCTCGACGTAGACCTCGGCGTAGAGGCTGCCGTGCCGGGTCGGCTGGTCGGGCAACGGCATTCCTTTGCCGCGCAGGCGGAAGACGCGCCCATTCTCCGTCTCGGGCGGGATCTTCAGCACCGCCTGCCCAGCCAGCGTGGGCACCTCGACCTCCCCACCCAGCAGCGCCGTCGCCAATGGGATGCGTACCTCAGTGTACAGGTTTTGACCACGCCGCTCAAAGCGGTCGCTTGGCTGCACCTGAATCTCGACGTAGAGGTCGCCCGGCGGGCCGCCCTGGAGGCCCGGCGTCCCCATCCCAGTCAGCCGGATGGCCATGCCCGTGTCCACCCCGGCCGGAATTTGTACCTCGATCCGCCGCGGCTTTCCAGTCGGCGCGGAAACCTGCACGGTGCCCGTGGTGCCCTGGTATGCTTCCTCCAGCGTGATGCTGGCGGTCTGGACGACGTCGGCGCCCGGTCGGGGCCCGCGCGGCCAGCCGAAGAACGTGTCGAAGAAGTCCGAGAACGGGTACTGATTCCGAAAGAGATTCTCGAACTGGCCCGGTTGGCCCTGGAAGCCGAAGGGCCAGCCAGAAGCGCCGGCCGCCTGCTCGGCGTTCTCCCAGGTTTGGAACTCGTTCCAGTGCGCGCCGACGTCATCGTACTTCTTGCGCTTCTCGGAATCCGAGAGGACCTCATAGGCCTCGTTGACCTTCTTGAACTCCTCTTCGGCCGCCTGGTTGCCGGGATTGAGGTCCGGGTGGAGCTTGCGCGCCTTCTCGCGGTAAGCGGCGCGGATCTCCTTCTCGGAGGCAGTCTTCGGCACGTCGAGAACCGCGTAGTAGTCCTGGTACTCCATCGGGTTATCCCCCGCGTCTGGTATACCACATGTACGTTCGAAGGGCGCAAGAGTCCCGCAAGATTCATGCGCGGGGAGAAGGCGATAAGGTCCGTCGCAGGCGGGTAGCTACCACCTCGGTCTCGTCGTCCGAGAGCACCCGCACGTCCACGCGCACGACCTGCGGATCGCCGAAGCTCATGATCGCGATCGACGGCTCGCCCGCCAGCAGCGCCTCGACGACCTTCGCACCGGTCAGGCCGGTGCCTGGATCGATCGCGACGAAAGCCGTCGGGTAGGGTCGGCCGACGTGGTCGGGGAAGCGGTGCTCGGCGCGAATCCCCGGCAGACCGGCGAGCGCCTCCACCACGCGATCGGTCCGACGCTTCGCGTCACGCAAATCGGCGTCGTGGTCGCGGCTGGCCCAGATCTCCAGCGCGGTCAGCACGCCGACGATTTCCTCTTTGGAGACTTTCAGCGGCCGGCCGATGCCCTGGATCGGGGCGCTCTGCAGCCGCGCCGCGCGGATCAGATCGGCCCGCCCGGTCAGGATGCCCGATCCCTGCGGCCCGCGCAGACCCTTCCCGCCGGAGAAGGCGACGAGATCTGCGCCCAGGTCGATAAAGTGGTGGAGGTGCTCGGCCGGGGGCAGCGTGTTCGAGGCGTCGACCAGGACCGGTACTCCGTGGGCGTGGGCGATCTCGACGACCCCGGCGAGTTGGATGCCCGGCTCGACGCCGTCGCTCACCCAGTAGACGCCGGCTGTCTCCGTGCCAAAAGCCGCGGCGAATGCCTCGCGCGTCGCTCCCGCTGGCCCGTCGACCTCGACGAAGACTCCACCGGCGCCGCGAACGGCGTGGGCGTAGCCCCAGTGGGCGAACTCGCGCCCCGTGGCGTCCCGCTGGCGACCGAAGCGGCGGGCGATGAACTCGTTCTTCATCAGGCCGGTCGTCCGCGGCAACGCCTCCATCTTCACCTTGTCGTCGCCGGTCATGATCGCCGCGGCACCCACCTGTAAAGCGGCGGCGCAGCCGGAGACGACGTGGCTGGCCTCGGCGTGCGTGTGCCGGCAAATGACCTCGCTGGCACGGTCGAGCAACTGACGCACGTCGACGCAATGACGCCGGGCGTCGGCCATCGCCTCGACGACCTCGGGCCACATCACCGAGCCGCCGTACACAGTCCAGTGGCAGGTGGCGTTGATCACGGGGCGGACCCCTAACCGTTCGTAGACTCCCACGCTCGTTTCCTCCTCGTGGGCGATCGCGAGGTGGCGATCACCCTGATGCGCTCGCGAGGCCGCTCCGGTGGCCTCGGCTTGACGCCAGACCGATTCTAGCAGACAGGGTGAGGACGACGGCGACCGGCCGTGGTTGACAGACACGCCGTCGCTGCTACACTGGCCACAGCCAGGGAGGGCCACGAGATGGAAGAGTCGCTTCACGGTATTTTCCCGATCGTCTATACCCCGTTCGATGCGGCCGGCGCGATCGACGAAGAGGACGTCTGCCGCCTGGTCGACTACTTGATCGCGGCTGGGACGCACGGACTGGCCGCGGTGGGTGGCGCCAGCGAGTGCCATAAGCTCAGCCTGGCCGAGCGACAGCGCCTGGCCGAGGTCGTGATCGCCCAGGCCCATGGGCGCGTGCCGGTGATCGTCGGGACGTCGGCGACCAACACGGTCGACGCGGTCGAGCTGACGCGTCACGCCGAGGAGGCCGGCGCGGCCGCCGTTTTTGCCACGCCACCGCTCTACGGGGGCGCGGTCAACCTCGAGGCGCTGCGCTACCACTACGGTGCGCTGGCGCGGGCGGTGAGTCTCCCGATCATGGCGCAGGACGCCACGGTGACGATCGCGCCGGCGCAGGTCGCCCGCCTGGCCGACGAGTTCCCGACGCTGTCCTACGTCAAAGAAGAGGCGCTCGATTCCGGCCATCGGATCGTCGAGCTGCGCGCGCTGCTGGGCGACCGCATTCGGATTCTCTCCGGCGGCTCGTATCTCCTGGACGACCTGGCGCGCGGCGCGATTGGAGCGATTCCCGGAAGCGTTGGCGTGGCGGACTTAGCCCGCGCCTATGACCTCTATCGCCAGGGCGACCTTCGCGCGGCCCGCGCCGCCTACGACCACTTTCTCCCCCTGTCCTACTGGCGGCGTCAGTTTCCGCTCCTCGGGGCGAAGGAGGTCCTGCGCCGCGTTGGCGTCTTCAAGGCTGCCCACCTGCGGGAGCCGGCCGGCCAGCGTCTCGACGAGCACGATCACCGTGAGCTCTCGGCGCTCCTGGAAGCGATGGGTCCGCCGTATTGAGCATGCCGGTCACCGCGTCGTCCACGTACCGGGCGAAGCGCGCCAATTCCGCGTCGTCGAAGCGGCTCTCGCGGGTCCGGCCGTCGTAGAGGGCCAGCGCCTGCGCGACAACGGGACGGTGGTCGGGTGGCACGAAGCTGACGGCCCACGCGCCGGCCTCGGCTTTCGAGGAGACGCGCCCTTCCAGCAGGTGCCAGTACACCCGGCAGAGGTTCAGTACGCCGTAGACCGGGTCTCGGGCGATCGTGTCGCGCGCCGCGGCGAAGTCGTCGAGGATCGAGGCAAGGTAGTGCTCGTGCGGCACGACCGGGAAGACCTGCTCGATCGCGGGACCGTGGAGGCGGACCCCACGCTGTCGCGTGATCGTGAGGTGGGCGGCGAGATCGACGTCGCGGTGCCGGTGCTCCCGGTCGTTCCAGCGGCGCCACGCGTCGTTCGCCAGTTGCTCCCGATACCGCGCGCGCCAGCTCTCGCCGTAGTGAAAGTCGAACGGGGTTGGGTACTCCCAGGGAATCAGGTCCTTCTGGCGCAGAAAGCTGATCTCGATCGGATGCGGGGCCAGCGATGCGCGCAGGAGCAGCTCCGCGACGCGCCGCTTCGTCTGCACCGCCATGCCGCGCCTGGTCACGACGAGGAGGTCGACGTCGCTGCGCGCGGGATTGAAGCAGCCCATCGCCAGCGAGCCGTGCAGGTACACGCCGACGAGACGATGGGCCAGGATCTCCCGCAGGCTGCCGACGAGCTGCTCGATCTGGACGCGGGCTGATGGCGGGAGCGGCTGATTCACGTCACGAGCCACCCAGGACTCGCAGCGTTCGATCGATGCTCTCCTCGCGGTTCCCGCCGATCGGGAGCAGCGAGACGATCAGCTCGTCGAGGCCGGCGTCGAGGAAGCGGCGCAGGCCGGCGGTGACGGCGCCCTCGTCGCCGAACACGACGATGCTCCGCAAGAGCGGCTCGCTCATCGTCGCCTGCCGCGCTTCCGGAAAGCCCGCCGCGACGAACATCTCCTGATAGAACGGGAGGCGCGCGTAGGTAGACAGCCGCTCGCGCGCGGTCTGTAAAGCGGCCGCTTCGTCGTTGGTGACGACGGCGAAGACGTGGCCGATCAAGAGCGGTCGTCGCCCGTCGGTGCGCTTCGCCGCGCCGGCCAGCAGCGCCGGGCGCGCAACGTCGCGCAGGAAGGGCGCCGGCGTGACCCAGCTAATCGCGCCGTCCGCGACCTCGCCGGCCAGCTCGTACGACGCTGGTCGAAGTGCCGAGATGAACACTGGCACGTTGGGTGGCTCGGCAACGTGGGCGTGGACCTGAAAGCGCCGGCCCTGGTGGTTAACCGTCCCGTCCTGGAGCGCCTGGCGGAGGATCGCCGTGTATTCCCGCAGGTGCTCCAGGGGGCGATTGAAGGGAATCCCGAACGTCCCTTCGATCGCCGGACGATGGCTCGGGCCGATGCCCAGGCGAAAGCGGCCCGGGGCGAGCTGGCCGAGGACGAGGGCCTGCTGGACGACGGCCAGCGGGTGGCGGGGAAAGGTGGGTACGATCGCCGTGCCCAGCTTGATCCGGGAAGTCTGGACGGCCGCGGCCGCGAAGATGGTCAGGCCGTCGGGACCGACGCCGCCGGTCGTGAGCCAGGCGGCAGCCACGCCGAGCTGCTCGGCTCGTCGGATGACCGCGAGGGTATCGACCACGGTCGGTTCGTGGACCGCGACGCCAATGCTGCGTTCGGGCATGGGTGATGCTCCTCTCTCAATCTCGTCGTTGGCGGGTGAGCGACCTGATGCTCGGTCCAGGGGCGAAGGATGGATGAGAGGGCGGGCAGATCGCCCGCGGGGCCACCCTTGCCCGCCCCCTGATCCATCCTTCGCCCTGGGCGCTCGACGAGCCGCTCACCGTTGTATACTACGGGGAGTAACGTAGAGACGTAAAGAGTCGGCGATGATCGCCACGCCTTCTCGGAGGAATTTCCCGCTGAGCTTGGATCAACGCGCTTGAAGGCCCTGGCGCCCCATGACCCCTACCAGGCCTTACGCTACCGTGATTTTCGCCTGCTGCTGACGGGTAGCTGGATCGCTTCGCTGGGTGGGCAGATGCTCACGCTGGCGATTGGCTGGGAGTTGTACGAACGCACGAACTCGGCGCTGGCGCTTGGCATCGTCGGACTGGTCCAGGTGCTGCCCGTTCTGCTGCTTTCCCTGGTGACCGGCCACGTCGCCGATCGGTACGACCGCAAGACGGTCGTCGTTCTCTCCCAGCTTGTGCTGGTGGCCACCGCGTTCGGCCTGGCAGCCCTCGCGGCGTGGCAGGGGTCCCTCGTCGCGATCTATGGCTGCCTGCTGTTCCGAGGCATCGGCTCGGCGTTCAATGGCCCCGCGGCCAACGCGCTTCCCGCTGAGGTCGTGCCCGACCATGCCTTCGAGAACTCCGCATCGTGGCGGAGTAGCTTCGGGCAACTGGCGGCCGTGGTGGGGCCCGCTGTCGGGGGTCTGCTCATCGCCGCCTGGAACGGCACGGCGTTCGTTTACGTCCTCACGGCGCTGTCGGGGTTGACCTTCGTGGTCCTCCTGCTGTTCGTGCAAACCGGGCAAGTGGCTGGTCGTGCCAGCCGAGAGAGGAAAGAGCAAACAACTCTCCACTCCCTCGGAGAAGGCATCGGCTTCCTGCGCCGGACGCCGGTCATCCTGGGGGCGATCACGTTAGACCTGTTCGCCGTTCTGTTCGGTGGGGCGACGACCCTGCTGCCCATTTTTGCGAAGGACATTCTGCAGGTAGGACCGTCCGGCCTGGGGTGGTTGCAGGCGGCCTCGTCCATCGGCGCCGTCTGCGTGGCGCTCTACCTCGCCCACCGACCGCCTTTACAGCGCGGTGGCCCAGCCTTCCTGCTGGCGGTGGCCGGTTTTGGGCTCGCCACGATCTTCTTCGGTTTCTCGCGCTCCTTCTGGCTCTCAATGGCGATGCTGTTCGTCCTCGGTGGCCTGGACTGCGTCAGCATGGTCATCCGCGATACCCTCATGCTGACCCGCATCCCCGATGAGATGCGCGGGCGGGTAGCCGCGATCGAGGGTGTGTTTGTCAGTAGCTCGAACCAGCTCGGGGGCTTCGAATCAGGTCTGACCGCTCAGCTCGTCGGTCCCGTCCTGTCGGTCGTCGGGGGCGGCGTCGGCACCATCGTGGTCGTGCTGGTGATCGCCGCCACCTGGCCCGAGCTCCGCCGTTTGCGGACGCTGCGCGCGAGCACGACATAAACGAGCAAGGGTCTGGCGGTAGTGAGAGAGCGTTGCGCTTGCGCAACGCTCTCTCACCACCGCCAGACCCTTGCTCACGCGATGAGCAGCGGATGAGATCGTGGCGACTGATTGGCTGGCTGCCGGACTAGGATTCGA
>DATLRG010000063.1:0-6278 GCA_035534795.1 Chloroflexota bacterium | reverse complement strand
CCGATGGAGAGGGGCAGGGGGTGACGCCACGCCACGCCCGACGGACCGGAGGGCTCTTGCTTCTGCAACGCTCGTCGCGTCAGCAGTCACCGTCCCCGCGCGTTTTCTCCGGCATGATGCCCACCGGCAGCCTGCACCTCGGCAACTACCTCGGCGCCATTGTCAACTGGGTGAGTCTTCAATACACCTACCCGTCGCTCTTCTGCGTGGTCGACCTGCACGCCATCACCACGCCGCAAAAACCCTCCGAGCTGCGCGAGAAGACCCGCGAGGTGGCGGCACTTTTCCTGGCGGCGGGCGTCGACCCGCTGGTCTCGACCGTGTTCGTCCAGTCCGACGTGCCAGCCCACGCCGAGCTCTGCTGGCTGCTCAACTGCATCACCCCGCTCGGGCGCCTGGAGCGGATGACCCAGTTCAAGGAGAAGGTCGGCCAGCGTCGCGAGAGCGGGAGTGCCGGCCTCTTCGACTACCCAGTCCTCCAGGCCGCCGACATTCTGCTTTACGGGGGTGAGCCACCTCGGCCGGTCCTGGTGCCGATCGGCTCCGATCAGCGGCAGCACCTCGAGCTCGCCCGAGACCTGGCCACGCGCTTCGATCGTCGATTCGGGGAGGTCTTCGCCGCTCCCGAACCGATCATCCCCGAGGCCGGCGCCCGGATCATGGGCTTACAAAATCCCCTGACGAAGATGAGCAAGAGCGAGCCGAACCGCTACGACACCCTCCGCTTGCTCGATACGGCCGAGGAGATTCGACGCAAGATCGCGCGAGCGGTGACCGGCTCCGGCCGCGAAGTCCGCTTCGCCGAATCGCCGCCGGGCCTGGCCAACCTGCTGACGATCTACCAGCTCCTCGCGAAGCGAACTCCGGCAGAGATCGAGGCCCGCTTCCAGGGGCGGGGCTACGCCGAGCTGAAGCGCGAGTTGGCCGACCTGATCGTCACGGCGCTGCGCCCGGTCCAGGAGCGCTACCAGGAGATCCGCCGCGATCCGGCCTACCTCGAGGGAGTGCTGGCGAACGGCGCCGCGCGTGCCCGAGCCGAATCCAGCGTCGTCCTGCACGCGGCAAAGCGGGCGATGGGATTGGGATAGGTCGCCCCGCGGCGCGGGCGGCCGAGGAGCACGGCGCGACTCTCTTGACCGGCGATGCAGAGTTCGAGGCGCTGGCGCAGACCATCGCGATCGACTGGCTCAATTCGGTAGAAAGACAGGAAAGGTCGGGTAGACCGCGACGGAACTGCCAGGCAATTCCGCCGTGGCCCACCCGAACTTTCCGTTTCGAGTCGTCCTCCGACGATTGGCGTAGGTCTTGCACCCCGTCGGGGAAACACCGGCCGGATGGCGCCTTCACGGATGAGTTCAGCATGAAAGCGGCGCGGAGCAATCGGTCCGCCGCGTCACCCCGCGCAGCCGCCCGTGGCCCAGGCATTGCGTCAGGCACGAATCCGCGGCAGACGGGCACGATCGTCGCGCGGGGGCGTTGGCTGGAGTTTGCCTACGACCTGGGGAGCGGCCACTGGTCCGTTCACGGCACGTCGACGGCGCTGCCCTGGTCCTGTCAGGCGACGGCTCGCGTCGAGCTCGTCACGCCGCTGGGCCAGATCGAGGACCGTGACGTGGCCAGCGCGGCGCTGGTCTGCTGCCGCGAGGAGGCTGCCGGCGACGGCGCGGAGCGGTGCCTTCAGATCTGCCGCTCGTGGTCAGACGGGCTCCGCGTGCTCCAGCAGTTTACCTTCGATCCAGCGGCGTCGGAGTTCCTCGTCGAGCTGATTCTGCGTCCACCCCGGCAGTTCCGTCCCGCGTTGGGCAGCCTCTCGCCGCTGGCGCGACCCAACCCGCGCGAGGGCAACCTCTGGATCGGACCGGCGGACTGGCGTGTGCTCGACGTCGGATGGTCGGCGACGGAGCCGGCGCGCCTGGTACCCCTGGCGCCCGGTGGCGCGGTGGTGGCCACGGGGCTCGCGGCGCTCGGGTCGGTCGATCTGCCGGCGCGACTGCTACTGGGCTTCCTCGATTCCAGTCAGGCCGTTGGTCAGTATGCTCTCGCGGGACTCGGGCCCGAGTCGATCGGCCTGGACGCTCGCGCGGACTTTGGCACGATCGACCTGACGCCCGGCGAGGTCACGGCGGGACCGCTCTGGCTGAGCGTGGCGCGCGCGGAAGAAGGACTGCCCCGGTTTGTCGCCGCGTGGCAGCGGCGACACCCCCGCGAAGCTCCGGCGCCGGCCCTGGTCCAGTGGCAGGCGGATGAGACGGCGATGGGGCGCGCCGCGCGACCAACCGAGACTCGGTTCCTCGACCAGCTCGGCGACACGATGGCGTGGCCGGGCGCGCCGGCCCTCGACGCCGCATCGGTCGGTCGTGGTTGGGAGCAGATCGCCGGCGACTGGGTCGCCGACCCGCTCCGCTACCCGCACGGCCTCCGCGCGCTGCGCGATGCGATCCGTCAACAGGATCTGCGTGCCGGGATCCAGTTCACCCCACTGGTCGTCGCCCGTTCGTCGAAGGTCTTCCAGGAGCAGCCGACCTGGGTGGTGCGTTCGCCGGCCGGGGATCCCGTCGACGTCGGCGACGGTGCCGCCGAGACCTTTGCGCTGGACCTCAGCCAACCGCGGGTGGTCGAATGGCTCCGCGGGCTCGGCCGGCAGGTCCACCACGATTGGGGTTTCGGCGTCGTTCAGGCGCACCGCCTGAACGCGGGCGTGATCTCCGGTTGGCGGGCCAACGGGTCGGAGACCGCGCTCCAGGCATACCGTCGCGGTCTCCGCGCTTTCCGCGAGGCTCTCGACGGAGCGCCGCTCGTGGTCGCGGATGCCCCTCTGTTTGCATCGGTGGACGTCGCGGACGCGGTGGTGACGAGCGCGAGTGTGCTGCGCCGGGCGGACGCCTCGCCGCTCCTGCGCGCGTTCCTCAGCCAGACCGGACCGCTGACCGGCCCGGGCCCATTGTCGTTGAGCCAGAACGGGCAGACGCTCGACGAAGCGCGCGCGGCGGCGACGGTCGCCTGCTTTGGTGGAGGGATTGTCACGCTGGTCGGCGATCTCGGCTCGTTGCCCCCGGAGCGCGCGGCGGCGCTCCGCGTCTGCCTCCCTCCCTACACTGAAGGAGCGCTCTATCCAATCGACCCGTGCGCAGCGGAGGGACCGTACCTGTTCGGGGTGGTCGTGAAGCGCCGCTGGGAAGACTATTTTCTCCTCGTCGCTCTCAACCCTCTCGAGCGGCCGGTCGCGCGCGTCGTGCGCCTGGCTCAGCTCGGGCTGGCCCCCGGACGGTACCACGCCTACGAATTCTGGAGCCGGACGTATCTCGGCCCCATCGACCAACGGCTGACGTTGGAGCGGCTGCCGGCCGGCGGGTGCGCCGTCGTCGCACTGCGGCCGGTCCGCGATGAGCCGCAGGTCGTCGGAACGTCGCTGCACGTTTCCCTGGGTGCGATCCCGCTGCACGGCGCGGTCTTCGATCGCACCGCCTGCCGTTTGCACGTCGCGGTCGGGTCGGCTGGCGTGAGACAGGGGACGATCACCGTCGCGGTCCCCAGGCGCTGGCTCCCGGGCCCAATTCGCGGCACCGGCGGAATCTTCACCGCTCGGCAGACGACCGAGCGCCTCGTCGAGATTGGCGTCGAGTTCAAGGACGTTGCCGACATCGAGCTAGAGTTCTGGCCAGGGGACTGATCACCGGTCGTGCGCGAGGAACTCCCGTTTCACCTCCACGAACGTTCCGTCGACGATACTCTGACGGAGCCGGGCCATCAGGGTCAGGATGAAATGGAGGTTGTGGACCGTCGCCAGTCGGTAGCCCAGAATTTCGTCGGCGACGAACAGGTGGCGCAGGTACGCGCGGCTGAAGCCCTGGCAGGTCTGGCAGGCGCAGCCTTCCTCGATCGGCGCCGGGTCGTCGCGGTAGATCGCCTTGCGGATGTTCAGCCGCCCGCTCGCCGTGTAGAGGCCGCCGTGCCGGGCGAGGCGCGTCGGCGCGACGCAATCGAACGTGTCGATCCCGCGTTCGACGCAGGTGAACAGGTCCCGCGGCTCGCCGATGCCGAGCAGATGGCGTGGCTTGTCCTCGGGCAGCAGTGGAATCGTCCAGTCGAGAACGTCGTGCATGTCGTCCTTCGAGCGCCCGAGCGACCCGCCGATGGCCAGGCCGAAGAACGGCAATGCCCCGATGAACCGGCCGCTCTGCTCGCGCAGGTCGTGGTAGGCCCCACCCTGGACGATGCCGTACAACCCCTGCTGGTCCGCTGCCCAGGTGTCGAGACAGCGCCCGGCCCAGCGATGGGTCCGCTCCATCGCGGCGCGCGTGTAGCCAAGGTCGGACAGCGGCGAGGTACACTCGTCGAACGCCAGGATCAGGTCCGCGCCCAGTTGTTGCTGGACTTTGATCGAGGTCTCGGGGGTCAGCAGGTGTTGCGAGCCGTCGAGGTGAGACGAAAACTGGACGCCATCCTCGCCGATCCTCGCCAGCCGCTTCCGCGTCGGGCGCGTGGGCGCTTCGGCGTTGCCCGGAAACATTTTGGCGATCTTGCCAACGCCGTGCTCCAGCGCGAGGCCGAGGCTGAACGCCTGGTACCCGCCCGAATCGGTCATGATCGGGTGAGGCCAGCCCATGAAACTATGCAAGCCGCCGAGCTCTTCGACCAGGTCGGCGCCCGGCCGCAGAAACAGATGGTAGGTGTTGGCCAGGATGCCCTGGGCACCGACCGCCTGGAGGTCGTCCGGCGTCAGCGTCTTGACCGTGGCCTGGGTGCCGACCGGGAAGAACGCTGGCGTCTCGACGACTCCGTGCGGTGTTTCGAGCTGCCCCACGCGCGCCGCGCCCGCCTGACCGATCACCTGAAACCGAAGCGTCATTGGCCGCCCTCCCGGGTAGGCGGAGGTCACGGTGGGGCTGCCAGGATGGGCTGGATCTGCGCAGCAGATCCAGCCCATCCTGGCAGCCCCACCGTGACCTCCGCTCAATAAAAAATTGTTCGCGTAAGATGATACGGCTGAGTATCGCTTGGCAGCGCCTGACCCAGCTCCCAGAGGTGCCAGTCGATCTCGACGGCACGGCGCGCGACGCCACGCTCCAGCAGCGCGCGTCGCAGGAACTCGACCCCCCAGATCGTCGCCGCGCGAATCTCGACTTCCGGCTCGCTTCCCGCCGGCAGCAGCGCCCGCCGCTCGATCGTCGCCGCCAGCGCAGCGGTGTAGACCAGAATACCAAGTCGGCGCAGGACCTGCGGCACTTTGTAATCGGCGAAGGCGGTGAGCTGATCCAGGTCGGACAGGTCCCCCCACGCCGCTCCCCGGCTGGCACCGTAGAGGTCGCCGCAGCAGATCTGGGCCCGCTTGTAGAGGTGGACCGGGTAACTACCGTAGTGGGCGACGTCGTCGAACGAGGTGAACTCGTCGGCGAGGAGGCGGGCGAGGCGCACGGCGTTGCGGTCGGCCTGCTCGATCGCGTTGACGAACTGCCCGTCGTGGCGATCGCGCAGGACCTGGCCGACCTCACGCAGGGCAGCGGCGCGCTCGGCAAGCAGTGGAATCGCGCCCTCGCCGCGCAGCAGGTGGGCCACCGCCACGTCGGAGACCGTGGCCAGGTAGCCGGCGTCGATCAGCGGCACGCCCTCGTCCAGCGCGCGGTGCAAGGCGGCGACCAGCGCCCAGTAGCCGTCGGCCGTCTCGCCGCCGTACGCGACGCGCCAGCGTGGCTGGCCCGCGTCGGGCCAGAAGGAAAAGTTCAGCGTGTCGAGGACCAGGACGACGTTCGCAACCCAGGGCGCGGTCCCGCAGACGTGGCGCGTGCAGTCGTAAGTGACCGGTGGCGTGGACTGGGAGACCACGTCGTCGGCGACCGCCGCGACGCGTTCGCGATCGATCGTGACGAAACGGGCGTTCTCGACGACGAAGCGGGTCGTGGCAAGAACGGTCGGAACCCGTGACACGGCTGCGCGCACCTCATCAGTATATGTATATTATACACAGTAGCGAGTCGACGCACAAAGGAGGAGCCTGTCGCAAAGCGGTGATGCGGGCGTCCCGTGGGTGCATGCATCACCCCGTTGTGACAAACTCCGGACAGTCCAGGTCCTGTTTGCAAGGCCTCACGTCGCCGCCTTGAAAGGCGGGCGAAGGGACGATCGGCTGAAGCCGGACTGGCGCGGTGACGGGTCCCGGGACTGTAGTCCCCTGGTTCCTTCGCCTGCCTTTCAAGGCAGCGACGACGGTTCGCAAACACAACTTAGAGCAATTTCGGATTGGTTAGGCTGGATTGCCGAGGCACAGCCCTGGCTGTGCC
>DATLRG010000062.1:0-3229 GCA_035534795.1 Chloroflexota bacterium | reverse complement strand
TTGGGCAACCCCCAGTATGGCGTGGACCTCTGGCCGATCGACTTCGCCGGCTACGCTCGCGCGTGCGGCGGCATCGGGTACTGCGCTGACCGCCCCCAGGATGTCAAACCGATCATCGACGAGGCCATGCGGTCCGGCAAGCCGGCGCTGGTCGAGTGCGTCGTCAACCCCTACGAGCCGCCGATGCCCGCGGCAGTCACGCCGGAGCAGGCCTGGAACGTGGCCGAGGCGATGGCGCGCGGCGAGCCGAACCGCAATCGCATCGCCGAGACGATCTTCCGCGACAAAGTGCGTGAGCTGATCAAGGCGTAGCGAAAAGCCAGGTCAAGGTGAAAGCTGCCAGGATGCGCGGGATTGGCTGCGCCAATCCCGCGCATCCTGGCAGCTTTCACCTTGACCTGGCTTAGACCAGTCCGAGGTGCTCGTCGATCTCGCGCTGATACGCGTCGACGGTGACGGCTTCGAGCTCGTCGAGGGTCACCGGGCGGCCGAGCTTGCCCGACTCGAAGAGGGCGTACACGAGCGCGGTGTCGCGGCGGCCAACCGCGCCGTCGACCTCGGGCTGGCGCCCGGTCTGGATGCAGTCGGCGAACTCGTGGTACTCGGTGGCCAGGATCTTGGCGTCGATGTCGACGAAGGGGAACTCGTAGGTCCAGACGCGTTCGCCGCCGAAGAGCTGCGCGGCCACCGAGCCAAGGCGGTAGCTCGGGGCGTAGTCGAGGATCTGGCCGTCGGCGATCTCTTTGCCGCCATCGAGGTAGAGCTTGAGAGGCCGACCATTGCGGTCGCCCGGTGACGTCAGCGAACCCTTGCTCCCGTAAACGAAGCGGCCGTGCTGTCCCTGGCCGTGGCCGGCGTGGTGGTTGATCCACTGGCCGATCGCGCCACTCTTGAAGCGGAGGTAGCCGAACATCGCGTCCTCGCCGGTCGCCTCGATCCGGTCCGGAATCGTATCGGCCCACTTCGCGTAGAAGCCGCCGGGGCCCGCGCTGTTCGTCTTGTAGCGGTACTTTTCGTAGAGGCGCGCCTCGCCGTAGGCGGTCTCGACGTCGCCCAGGTAATACATCAGAATGTCGGCGTTGTGGACGCCGGCGTCGAGGGTGAGCGTGCCTTTGAGCTTCTGGTGGCGCCATGGAGTGATGAACAGTTGGTTGCCGCCGCCGACCGAGGTCTCGATCATCAACTGCGGCGTGCCGATCGCGCCGTCGTCGATCAGCGCGCGCGCCAGTCGGTTGATCGGGTCACGCCGATAATTCTCGGCGACGGAGAGGATCTTGCCGGTGTCGCGCGCGGCGTTCATGATGCGGTTGCACCCGCGCAGGGTGATCGCGAGGGGCTTCTCGACCATGACGTGCAGGCCGGCGTGCAGGCAGTCGGGTGCGGCCAGGTGGTGAGAGCCGGTGTCGGTCGGGACGTCGGCGCCCTGGATCTCCGGCATGGCCTTGACCATGTCCGCGACGCCGCCGAAGACGCGCGGCCGCGCACCCAGCGACGTTTTCGCCTCGTCGGCCAGGTCCTCGGCGTTCTTCTGGTTGATGTCGCAGACGGCGACGAGCTCGATGTTGCAGAAGTCCGAATGATAGAGCGCGGTGATGCCGGTGAGGTGGCGGCGACCCATGCCGCCACAGCCGACGATCGCGATCGGCGTGCGTGTCATGCTGCTCCTCCCCAATAGTACAGATCGGCCCCGCGCCTCGAGCGGCGAGCTGAGCAGGAAGCCAGGGTTATGGTATCACACGGTTAGCGTGCGGGTCACGCATCGAGGCGGTGCCGGAGCACGGCGGCGATGACGCTTGCTTCACGGCGCTATCTTGCCTGCCTCCTCCGTACCAGAGACGCTTCACGCAACTTTGGTCGGAAGCGGGTCGGCGTATCTTTGTGGTAAGGAGCGGGATCGAAGCCACGCGCCCGATCGAGCGTACCGCGCTCCTCTTCGCGATCGTGTCGTGCCTCGACGGAATCGTCGTCGACGCCATGGTCCAGACGTCACCCGCGTCGTCGGTCTCAGTACTCGACTCGTTCCCACCGCTTCGTGTCCATCGACTTGTAGGCGGCGTCGAGAATGCAGCTCACGACGTAGCCGTCTTCGAAGGTCTCGCGCGGCATCTGGTTCGTGGCAACGCACTCGACGAAGTGGCGCATCTCTTCGCGGTAGCCGTAGGTCCAGGCCTCGTCGACCGGTGGGAAGAGCCAGCCGCTATCGGTATCGCCTTTCTCGACGACGTAGCCGGCGCCCCGCATGGAAAAGACTTTGATTGGCGTCTCGCGGGTCACGTCGGTGAAGATCGTGCCTTCGGTGCCATACACTTCGTTGCGCAGGTCCAGGCCCCCGCGCGCCGTCCAGCTCAGTTCGGCCACGGCCGACTGCCCGCCCTCGAACGTCATCAGCAGAACGGCGTTGTCCTCGGCGTCGGTCTTGTCGTGGTGGACGAGTCGGCTGCCCCAGGCGATTACTTCCACCACGTGGTTGTCCTTGCCGATGAAGTAGCGCGCGGCCTCGATCGTGTGGCAGCCCATGTCCAGCATCGCGCCGCCGCCCGACAGATCCTTCTGCCAGAACCACGGCGCGTGCGGGCCGGAGTGCGCCTCGCGCGAGCGGACCATCAGCATCTGTCCGATGTGACCGCGCTCGACGAACTCGTGCGCCTTCACGACGGCCGGGCTGAATACTTCCGTCTCGGCGTAGCCGTGCAGCACGCCGGCCGCTTGGACGGCGTCGAGCATCTCCTTTGCCTCGAAACGGTCTCGCGCCAGTGGCTTGGTGCAGACGACGTTCTTGCCAGCGCGGGCGCACTGGATCGCCAACTCGCGATGCACGAAGTTTGGCACCCCCAGAACGATCAAGTCCAGATCCTTGCGGAGAATTGTCTCCTCGACCTCGGTGGTGGACTTGGCGATCTTCCACTTCTCCGCGAAGCGCTGGGCGTGCTCGGCATTGGTCGAGGCCACCACGCGCACCTCGTATCCCGCCACGTCGCGCAGCCCGAGCATGTAAAAGTTGGACACGAATCCACTGCCGATCAACCCGATTCGGACGGTCACAGCTACCTCCGGTGACGGGCACGTGAGGGAGCGCGGCCATCGGATGTCGGTAGAGTCGGTCAGGCTCCCGCGACTGACTCCCGACCCCCTCTCCTGTCGTCGCTCCCAACTCGCCACGCTTGGACGCTATCATACTACTATGTCCCGCGGGAAATGCTGGATGGCGTGTGTGACAAATGGGCCCCGC